>NZ_DINY01000048.1:0-33758 GCF_002426075.1 Empedobacter sp. UBA5528
TTACCTAAATGCACTACGGGTAGAAAAGTAATATTTTATGTCATAGAAAAAAAAACTATAAAAAATGATTACTTTTTCTTATTGCAAAATTTCAAGTACTTTCTTCTAAAGTTGTAATAAATATAGAAAATTCTAAAGCTACATCAGATATTAATCCTTCTTATAATGATAATAAAACAATTGATAGAGTAATTGTTCAACGATTAAAGTAAGAAGAATTATGATCAAAAATAGTCTATATTAAAAATAGTAATAAGTAGCAATTTTATATATTATAGCCCCTTATTAAGCAAAAGTTGGAAAAATAATTAACGTTATAAAAAAATATCTCTAAAGTTTATCTGTTAGATTAAGCTCCTTTTTAAGTGCTTTTGGTAGAATTCGGATAATATACTTTTCACGCCAGTTGACACCAATCACTGTTCCTACTTTTCCTGAGAATCCGCTAAGTATTCCTATTTTTATTTCGGCCATAATCTTAATTTTTTTATATTATTTAACAGTGAGTTAGTGGGGTAATATATTGGTTTTGAGGTTTTAAGATGCGATAGCTAGTATATGCCATTAATAACCGCTATTGTCCATTTTTGTCCAGTATGAAGGAGAGTAGAAAAAAGATGAAAAACATAACTTTCCTTTATTAGAGAGGGTTTGAAGCAAAAATGATAAGATTAGAAATAGTGTTTGTTCGAGTGTGCTTCGATAAAGGTTCGGAAAAATTGGGTGTTTTGTCGAATAATGGTCGAATGAATTTTGAACAAAATAGGGGTAAAGTAAAAAAAATAAATAGATTTTTATATGAAAGAGCAGTTGTTTTCTGATACTGTTGTTTTGGGATTATTTTTGTCTTTTGTGTAAAACCTTTATTTTTTTACTAGATAGCTATAGTGTATTTCAGTTTGATTTTCAAAATATGGATTTATATAAATTTTGATGTAATTATTTTACTTATTAAATAAAATAGTCATTATGAAAATCATAATAACTCATGAATAAAAAATGAATGAAATATAGTTTTGAAAAACGAGAATAATCTTTCTATCACTTTTTTATGAGCAAAAAAGTAATCAAAAAACTCTTGGCTTTGATTTTCAACGGTCAAAATTGGTTTCAGTCATTGAATGTTTTAAATCATTTGCTCCGCAAACAGTAAAACATCTTAATCATGACTTTCAACTTTTTGACACTCGTCTCCAAATCATATGACATTTTTNNGATTACTTTTTGATCAAGCAAAAAGTAATATTCCGAAGCTTATAAAGCTTCTCCTTTTAATTTCAAATTCTTGATTTCAAATGTTTTGGATCAGGCCAAAATGAATATATAATCTTTTCTCACCACAATAGAAGCATAGATTTTTGCTACATTCTAAGCTTGATGTAATACGTTTTCTTATAACAGCGAATTTTAGTTAGAATAAAGGTTTTAACAACCATTCAGCATCTCAATAAATTTCTTTTCAATAGAAACATAAAATAATCTCAAAATTAATCTAGTTCAATAATGCACTACGGGTTATATGTAGTTTTTTAAAGATATTGAAAATAATTGTTGTAAAGCATTTTTTAGTAAGGTATTTTGTACAATCAAAAAATGTTTCTATCTTTGAGATAGCCACAGAAAAGAAATGCAAACAATTAAAGAAAATATTAAACCTTTATTTGTTGGAATGAATAAGCAAACTTCTGCTTTACTTTCCAAAATTGTATTTGCTCAATATTCACACTAGAATATTGCAGATTATTTGTTGACGAATTTCGTCATCTATCTACCTTTTCATCAAAATAACAAACAAAATACGATATGCCACTTTATCATCATTTGGGAGAATTCCCACAAAAGCGACATACGGTATTCCGAAAACCAAATGGAGAATTATATGCAGAAGAATTAGTTTCTACGCATGGATTTTCGAGTACGTATTCCAATGTTTACCACTGTTATCCACCAACTTTGGTAAAAGCGATTAGCGAACCTTATTCGGTAGAGCCAAAAATTGTCCGCGCAAAACATTTAAAACATACCTCTTTAAAAGGTTTTAAAGTAAAACCTACCAAAGATTATTTAGAATCTCGTGTACCAGTTTTGGTTAACAATGATTTGCATATTTCATTGGCTGCGCCACAAGAATCGATGACTGATTATTTCTTCAAAAATTCGATGGCGGATGAAGTAATTTTTATACACGAAGGTTCTGGAGTTTTAAAAACTGGTTATGGACAAATTGAATTTGAATATGGAGATTATTTAGTGATTCCACGTGGAATTATTTATCAACTTCATTTTAATGATTCTAATAACCGATTGTTTATTACAGAATCATTTAGCCCAGTTGAAACACCTCGTCGTTATCGCAATCATTTTGGACAATTAATGGAACATTCTCCTTTTTGCGAGCGTGATATTAAACGTCCTCAAAATCTTGAAACAAATGATGAACACGGAGATTTCAAGATTATGATCAAAAAAGAAGGATTAATTTATCCTTACGTTTATGGAACTCATCCTTTCGATTTTGTAGGTTGGGATGGTTATCATTATCCATGGGCTTTTTCTATTCATAATTTCGAGCCAATTACAGGGCGTATCCATCAGCCACCACCTGTTCATCAGACTTTCGAAGGAGCAGGTTTTGTGATTTGTAGTTTTGTTCCACGTCTTTTCGATTATCATCCAAATGCGATTCCAGCTCCTTATAACCATAGTAATGTAGATTCTGATGAGATTTTATATTATGTGGATGGAGATTTTATGTCGAGAAAATCGGTTGAGAAAGGACAAATTACATTACATCCAGCAGGAATTCCGCATGGTCCACATCCTGGTACAATTGAAAAATCGATTGGAGCGAAAGAAACACATGAATTAGCCGTAATGATTGATCCTTTCAGACCATTGATGTTAACTGAACAAGCGTTAGAAATTGAAGATCCAGATTATTATAAATCTTGGCTTTATTAAAAGTTATGAGCTATGAGTTATGAGTTGCGCGATTTGTCATCGTGAACTTGTTTCAATATATCATAAGTTAATTTGAAGAGAAGCTGAAATAAATTCAGCTTGACATGATGTCATTCCGACGTTAGGAGGAATCTCCCCCAAAGTTATCAATAACTGTAAAAATTTAATACTTTTTAGATAATACATAAAAATAAAAACACAATAAAAATGAGTACACAAACATTTGCAGAAAAAATAGCATTAGCACAAGATTTTCTTCCAATCAATGGAACAGATTATATCGAGTTTTATGTTGGTAATGCAAAACAATCTGCACATTATTACAAAACAGCTTTCGGATTTCAAGAAGTTGCATATGCTGGCCCAGAAACTGGAGTGAGAGATAGAGCTTCTTATGTTTTACAACAAGGGAAAATTCGTTTAGTTTTAACATCTGGCTTAAAATCTGATTCTCCAATTTGTCAACATGCAATGAAACATGGTGATGGAGTTAAAATTTTAGCACTTTGGGTGGATGATGCGTATGATGCTTTTGAGCAAACAACGAAACGTGGAGGAAAGCCTTATATGGAGCCAACTACGATTACAGATGAGTTTGGTGAAGTAAAAATGTCTGGAATTTATACATATGGTGAAACGATTCATATGTTTATTGAGCGTAAAAATTATGAAGGTCCTTTTATGCCAGGCTATGTGAAGTCTGAATCAACATATCAACCAACAGATTGTGGTTTATTGTATGTGGATCATTGCGTTGGTAATGTGGGTTGGAATCGTATGAACGAAGCGGTTGCTTGGTACCAAGATGTCATGGGATTTGTAAATATTTTATCGTTTGATGATAAACAAATCAATACAGAATATTCAGCATTAATGTCGAAAGTGATGAGTAACGGAAATGGTTATTCAAAGTTCCCTATTAATGAGCCTGCAGAAGGTCAAAAGAAATCTCAAGTAGAAGAATATTTAGATTTTTACGAAGGAGAAGGAGTGCAGCATATTGCAGTTGCAACTAAGGATATTGTAAAAACTGTGACAGAACTTAAATCTCGTGGAGTTGAGTTTTTATCAGCGCCACCAGAGGCTTATTACGATATGATTCCAGAGCGCGTTGGTGAAATTGATGAGGATATCAAGAAGTTACAAGATTTAGGAATTTTGGTTGATTGTGATGAAGAAGGTTATTTGTTACAAATTTTTACGAAACCAGTCGAAGATCGTCCAACATTATTCTACGAAATTATCGAGCGTCATGGAGCACAATCGTTTGGAGCAGGGAATTTCAAGGCATTGTTCGAAGCCTTAGAAAGAGAGCAAGAACGTCGAGGAAATTTATAAATAGATATTTTTAAAAGCCATTGGATTATTTCTAATGGCTTTTTTCTTAATCAAATATTAAGTTTTGTGTAAGGAGGTTTCAAATACATTTGTTCAATAAAATGAATGTGAAAATGAACCAAATTAAAACAAAAACGATAGTCATGAATTGTGTATTACTTTCAATATTTTCTATAAAAGGGAATGCACAAGATACAATTCAGCAAACTAAAACCGATTCTATTCAACTTGATTCTATTCCAAAGCAAATATTTAATCCAGAAGATAAAGTTTATCATTTCAACGCCAAAAAGTTGATTATTCCTGCGACTTTAATTACATATGGAAGTCTGAGTTTGGCAATTCCAGCATTGGATAATTTGAATAAATCTACTCAAAACGAAATTTTAGAAGATAAAACAAAAGGAAATAAATTTGATAATTATACACAATATTTACCTGCAGTAGCGGTTTTTGGATTGAATTTGGCTGGCGTTCAAGGGAAACATAATTTACGAGATCGTACAATAATTTTTGCAACTTCTCAAATCATCAATACAGGTTTGGTAATGGGGTTAAAGCACGCTGTGCAAGAAGAAAGACCCGATGGTACAAACAATCTTTCTTTTCCTTCTGGACATACGGCGAATGCGTTTTCTACGGCTCAATTTATGTTTCGAGAATATCAAGATTCTAATTTTTGGTTGAGTTTGGCTGGATATCCTTTGGCAGCTTTTACAGGTGTTTATCGTGTTATCAACAATCGCCATTGGGTTGGAGATGTTGTTGCTGGAGCGGGAATAGGAATTTTATCGACGGAATTGGCGTATTGGTTATTTCCTACGATTAACAATTGGTTTTCTGCAAAGAATAAAGAGTCAAAAATAGCAACAATGGTTTTTCCTGTGTATCAAAATAATCAAGCGGGAGTTGGTTTGGTGATGAGGTTTTAATAGAATTGAGTTTTGGATAATGTAATAGCTACACTAAAAAAGCAAAATTTCAATGAATATTTCAACTAACATTCATTAGTTTTATAAAAAATCATTATCTTCAACGCTCAAAACTGCAAATAAATAAAATGAAGAATATAGAACTAACGATTCCAAAATTGGGAGAAAGTGTTGAGTCTGTACAATTAGTTCGTTTTACAAAAAACGTTGGCGATTTCATTCAAGAGGATGAGGTAATTGCCGAAGTTTCGACGGATAAAGTAGATTCTGATGTGTCTTCTACAACTGCTGGAAAGATTATTGAGTTTAGATTTAATGAAGGAGATGAAATAAAAATTGGAGAAGTTTTCGCTTTAATTGAGCTTTCAGAAAATCAACAACAATCAGCTCAAAAAACTGAAAATGTTGAAGAAAAAAAGATTGAAACTGTTACAATTTCACAAACTATAAATTCAATCGATACAAATCAATTTTTATCACCTTTGGTAAAAAGTATTATTCAAAAAGAAAATCTTCAATCAACTGATATTTCACAAATAAAAGGTTCTGGACGTGATGGAAGAATTTCGAAAAATGATGTAATGAATTATATTCAAAATAAATCATTTACAACTAATAATTCAAGTAATACTTTAAGTCAAAATAATATAGTTTCAAGTTCTTCTTTTGGAGCGAAAGATGAAATCATTGAGATGGATAAAATGCGTCAAGTGATTTCGAAACACATGAAAAAGAGTAAACAAACTTCGCCTCATGTGACGGCTTATGTTGAACCTGATGTAACGAATTTTGTGAAATGGCGCGAAGAAAATAAAGCTCCTTTTGAAGCAAAATACAAACAGAAATTAACGTTTACGCCGTTAATTGTAGATTGTGTTGTACGAGCAATTAAAGACTTTCCTATGATTAATGTATCAGTTGATGAGACTGAGACTAAAATAATCAAACACAATGAGATAAATATTGGAATTGCAACGGCTTTACCAAACAATAATTTGATTGTTCCTGTTATTCATCAAGCCAATGAATTAAATTTAGAAGGTTTAGCAAAAGGTGTAAATTCAATTGTAGATAAAGCAAGAAATAATAAACTTTCGCCAGATGATGTTCGTGGAGGAACGTTCACAATAAGTAATGTGGGGACTTTTGGTAATTTGATGGGAACGCCAATTATCAATCAACCTGAAGTGGCAATTTTAGCGACTGGTGTGATCAAGAAAAAACCTGCGGTTTTAGAAACTGAATTTGGAGATATTATCGTAGCAAGACAATTTATGTATTTGTCACTTTCGTTTGATCATCGTGTGATAGACGGATCTTTGGGAGGTGTTTTCTTGAAACGAATTTCAGATTACATGGAGAATTGGGATGTTAACACGCAAATTTAATCAGAATGGAAACCACATTATCAACAAGAACATTACTTAAACAAGCATACGAATTATTGGTTACTGCAAAATCTTTAACCGAATTATACGAAGAAAATAAAGCTGTAACAAGCAAATATGTACACGCAACAGCGCGTGGACACGAAGCAATTCAAATTGCAACAGGATTACAATTATTACCACAAGATTATTTAAGCGCTTATTACCGTGACGATGCAATGTTACTATCAATCGGAATTACGCCTTATGAATTGATGCTGCAATTATTAGCAAAACGCGACGATATTTTTTCTGGAGGAAGAACCTATTATTCTCATCCAAGTTTGCGTCGTGATAATATGCCGAAAATTCCACATCAGAGTAGTGCAACGGGAATGCAAGCGATTCCAACAACGGGAATTGCGATGGGAATGCAGTACAAAGAATTAGAAGGTCTTTGTGACGAAGATGTAAAACCAATTGCGGTTTGTTCATTAGGAGATGCGTCTTGTACAGAAGGCGAAGTGGCAGAAGCTTTCCAAATGGCAGCACTGAAACAATTGCCAATTTTATATTTGGTTCAAGATAACGAATGGGATATTTCTGCATCGGCAGATGAAATTCGTGCGCAGGATATCGCCCATTATGCGAAAGGTTTCAAAGGTTTAGAGGTTTTTGTGGTTGATGGAACGGATTTCTTGGCTTCTTTTGAAACGATTCAACGTGCAATTGAAATTATTCGTACAGAACGTCGTCCGATTTTGGTTCATGCAAAAGTTCCTTTATTGAATCATCATACATCTGGCGTTCGCAAAGAATGGTACAGAGATGATTTAGAGGAAGCACAATCTCGTGATCCTTACGAAAAATTAAAGGATACATTATTAAATGAAGGTTTCGATGAAAATGATTTAATCGAAATTGAGAATAAGATAAAAGAACAAGTTCAGGCAGAATATCAAGAAGCATTAAAAGCAGAAGATCCACGTTCTGAAGATTTATATACGCATGTTTTTGCATCAACACCGATTAACGAAGAAAAAGGAAATCGTTCTCCAGAAGGAAAAGATAAAACAGTAATGGTAGATTCTGCATTATTTGCGATTCGTGAATTGATGGCAGAACATCCAGAAGCTATATTATATGGACAAGATGTAGGGTTGCGTTTGGGTGGAGTTTTTCGTGAAGCGGCAACTTTAGCAAAACAATATGGTAAAAATCGTGTATTTAATACACCAATTCAAGAAGCATTTATAATCGGATCTACAGTTGGAATGTCTGCAGTTGGCTTAAAACCAATTGTTGAGGTTCAATTTGCAGATTATATTTGGCCAGGATTGAATCAATTATTTACAGAAGTAGCGCGTTCTAATTACTTATCAAATGGCAAATGGCCAGTTTCTATGATTTTACGTGTGCCAATTGGTGCGTATGGAAGCGGAGGACCTTATCACTCAAGTTCAGTAGAAAGTGTTTTGACGAATATCAAAGGAATTAAAATTGCGTATCCATCTACTGGAGCGGATTTGAAAGGTTTGATGAAAGCTGCTTATTACGATCCAAATCCTGTTGTAATGCTAGAACACAAAGGTTTATACTGGAGTAAGATAAAAGGAACAGAAGATGCCGCGACTGTTGAGCCAGACGAACATTATGTATTGCCTTTTGGTAAAGCACGTGAAGTTTTAACGGCTGAATCTTCTCAAAATCATAATTCTGTTTCGATTATTACATACGGAATGGGAGTGTATTGGGCAAAACAAGCGGCAAAGGGTTTTCCTAATCAAGTCGAAATTATCGATTTAAGAACTTTAGTTCCGTTAGATGAAGAAACAATCTTTAATAGTGTAAAAAAACACAATCGTTGTATTGTTTTGACAGAAGAAGCGAAGCAAAACTCTTTTGCACAGAGCATTTCAGGCTTAATTAATGAAGAGTGTTTTGAGTACTTAGATGCACCAATTCGTGTGTTAGGAGCGCAAGATATGCCAGCAATTCCATTAAATTCGACTTTAGAAACAGAGATGTTACCCAATGCTGAAAAATTAAAAACATTGATTAATAGTGTTTTATCTTATTAAAAAGGCAATAATTAATAAGAATTGTATTTTTTACACTAAAAAAACTAACAAACGTTAGTTTTTTTAGTTTTTTTGATTAAATTTGTTATTATCAAAAATCAAAATCTGCAAAAATTATGATATTTAATCCCGAGATAGAACAAATGCCAATTGAAAAATTGCGCGTTCTTCAAAACGAAAGACTTCAAAACATGTTACAAAAAGTGTACAACAATGTACCTTTTTACAAAGAAGCATTTGATGCGGCTGGAATAAAACCAGAAGACATCAAAGGTGTTGAAGATCTACACAAATTACCTTTCACCAAAAAAACACATTTAAGAGAGAACTATCCGTTCGGATTATTTGCAGAACCAAAGAGCAACGTAATCCGTTTACATTGTTCAAGCGGCACAACAGGAAAACCAACTGTTGTAGGTTATACCAAAAATGACATCGAATTATTTTCAGAAGTAGTAGCGCGTTCTTTAGCAGCTTCTGGATGCGAACCAGGAATGACATTACAAAATGCCTATGGTTATGGTTTGTTTACAGGAGGTTTGGGATTACATTATGGAGCAGAAAAGTTAGGAATGACAGTTGTTCCTATTTCTGGTGGAAATACTGAAAAACAAATCATGTTGTTGAAAGATTTTCAGGCTGATGCGATTTGTGCAACACCATCGTATGCATTAACAGTAGCTGAGGAAATCAAGAAAAGAGGCGAATCATTAGAAAGCTTAAATCTTAAGTTTGCGATTTTGGGATCAGAACCTTGGTCAGAAGCCTTACGCCAAGAAGTAGAAGGAAGTTTAAACATCAAAGCTTCTAATATCTATGGATTGAGCGAAATTATCGGACCTGGTGTATCTAATGAAGATTATGAAGAGCAAGGAACAGGATCTTACATTTGGGAAGACCACTTCTTTCCAGAGATTGTAGACGAGAAAACAGGTGAGCCTGTGCCTTATGGACAACCTGGAGTTTTAGTGATTACAACGTTAACAAAAGAAGCTTTACCATTGGTGCGTTATTGGACGGGAGATATCACAACCCTTACGTACGAATATTCTAAGAAAAGAACGCATATCAAAATGGGACCAATTATTGGTCGTGCAGATGATATGATGATTATTAGAGGTGTAAATTTCTTTCACACACAAATCGCTGATTTTATTCCAGAATTTCCAGAATTATCGCCAAATTATCAAGTAGTTTTAACAAAACCTAAAAATATGGATGCTGTAGAAGTTGGATTTGAAATTAATCCTGACTATTTTGCAAGCCAAGGTTTCACTTGTGATAATTTGAACGACGAATCTAATCATGCATGTTGCAAATTAATCTCTAATATTCACAAAAAAATTAGAGACAATATTGGATTAGGAATGAATGTTAAATTGTATCAAGTTGATGAACTTCCGAAAAGTGAAGGAGGAAAATTAAACCGAATCATCGATAACAGACATTTATAAATATATGCCTAAACAAAGTAAAAAAGAACTGATTATTCAAGAAGCTGCCTTAATCTTTAAACAAAAAGGTTATTCGGCAACATCAATGCGCGAACTGGCTGAAAAGGTTGGAATGGAAGCCGCAAGTTTATACAATCACATTCGTTCGAAAGACGAAATTTTAGAAGAGATTTGTTTTAAAGTTGCTAATCAATATGTTTCTCACATTAGCTCGATCGAAGATACAAACGAATCAAATGTTCAGAAATTGAGAGATTTAATTCAATTGCATGTCAGAATGATTATTGATGAGCCAAACGAAGTTTCTGTTGCAAATAATGATTGGAAAAATCTTTCGGATACGAAAAAGGATTTGTATAAAACAATTCGAAAAGGATACGAAAAAAGAATCGCTAATCTTATCAAAGCAGGAATTGCAGCAGGCGAATTTAAAGACTTGAATGTTTCGGTTGCTTTATTTACTTTATTATCATCATTACGTTGGATAGAATTGTGGTACAAACCTGGACGAGATATCTCACCAGAGCAATTAGAAAATGACTTAATGACACTATTAATTAACGGATTTCAAAAATAATATGGCTATAAATTTTCACCAATTACGCGTTAAAAATGTAAAAAAGGAAACACCAGATTGTGTATCCGTTACATTTGAAGTGCCAGAAGAATTAAACCAAGAATTCAAATTCAAACATGGTCAATATTTAACGTTTAAGAATTTTCACAATAACGAAGAAATTAGACGTTCTTACTCAATTTGTTCAAGTCCTTTGGATAATGAATTAAGAGTTGCTGTAAAGAAAATTGAGGATGGAATTTTCTCGACATTTGTTAACGATACAATCAAAGTTGGCGATGTTCTTGATGTAATGACTCCACAAGGAAATTTCTTTACAGAAGTACACGAAGACAACAAAAAATTATATGTAGGAATTGTGGCGGGATCTGGAATTACACCAGTACTTTCTATCATCAAAACAGTTCTACAAACAGAACCTAACAGTCAATTTGTACTGTTATATGGAAACAGAAACAAAGGTTCGATTATTTTTAAAGAAGAAATCGAAGCATTAAAAAATAGATACATGGAACGCATTAGCGTTTACAATATCTTGAGTCGTGAAACGGCTGATGCTGAGATTTTGAGTGGTCGTATTGATAAAGCAAAAATTGAATATTTCTTGCAAAATATGATCGATCCAAAAGAAGTAAGCGAAGTTTTCCTTTGTGGTCCAGAAGAAATGATTTTAAGCGGTCGTGACGCTTTTGTAGAAGCAGGAGTTGATGCAAAACATTTGCATTTCGAATTATTCTATAGTGCATCTGCAGAAGCGAAAAAGGTAGAGCGTCAAAAAGCTGTAAAACAATCAGACGATACAATGAGTAAAGTAACCATCAAATTAGATGCAACAGCTTTACAGATTGATTTGGGTTACAATGGCGATACAATCTTAGATGCGGCTTTACAAAACGGAGCTGATTTACCTTATGCTTGTAAAGGTGGTGTTTGCGCAACTTGTAAGTGTAAAGTAGAGAAGGGTGAGGTAGAAATGGACATCAACTACTCACTTGAGCCAGATGAATTAGAAAGAGGATTTGTATTAGCGTGTCAAGCGCACCCTCGTTCTGCAGAAGTCGTGGTAGATTTTGATGCCAAATAATCAACTTTAAAAACGTTTAGAAATGAGTGCAAAAGAAATTGATTTTCAAGAAATCTTCGATAATAAGATTGAAAATGAAGTTCGTATCGAACCAAAAGACTGGATGCCAGACGCATACCGTAAAACATTAATCAGACAAATCTCTCAACATGCTCACTCAGAAATTGTTGGGATGTTACCAGAAGCAAACTGGATTACAAGAGCGCCTTCATTAAATAGAAAGAAAATCTTATTAGCGAAAGTTCAAGACGAAGCTGGTCACGGATTATACTTATATTGTGCTGCTGAAACATTAGGTGTTTCCCGTATTCAAACATTAAATGATTTACATTCAGGTAAAGCTAAATATTCATCAATCTTCAATTATCCAACCCTTACTTGGGCAGATATCGGAATGATTGGTTGGTTGGTAGATGGAGCTGCGATTCTGAATCAAGTTCCATTATGTAGAACTTCTTACGGACCTTATGCTCGCGCAATGGTACGTGTTTGTAAAGAAGAATCTTTCCACCAAAGACAAGGTTACGAAGCATTAGTGGTATTATCAAAAGGAACACCAGAACAAAAAGCGATGTTGCAAGATGCAATGAATCGTTGGTGGTGGCCTACATTAATGATGTTTGGACCAAAAGATGAAGAATCATCAAACTCAGAATTATCAATGAAATGGAGAATCAAACGTTTCTCGAATGACGAATTACGTCAACGTTTCGTGGATATTTCTATTCCTCAAGCCGAATATTTAGGATTAACTATTCCAGATCCAGATCTAAAATTCAATGAAGAAACAGGTCACTACGAATTCGGAGAAATTGATTGGGAAGAATTCTGGAATGTTGTGAAAGGAAACGGTAAATGTAACAAACAACGTTTGGATGCTCGCCGTAATGCTCACAACGAAGGAGCTTGGGTTCGTGAAGCTGCAATAGCTTACCACGAAAAAAGAAAACAAAGAGAATTAGAAAAAGAACAACGCAAAAACGCATAAAAAGATGGAAAATAGAGATTGGCCTTTATGGGAAGTATTCATTAGAAGTAAACAAGGGTTAGACCACAAACACGTTGGGAGCTTACATGCTGCTGATGCTACAATGGCACTAGAAAATGCACGTGATGTTTATACGCGTCGTTTAGAAGGTGTAAGTATTTGGGTGGTAGAATCTGCTAATATCCATGCTTCTAATCCTGATGAAGCAGAACAATTTTTTGATCCTGCAGAAGACAAAGTTTACCGTCATCCAACTTTTTATGATGTACCAGAAGAAATTAAAAACATGTAATTTATGACAAGTACAGTTTATCAAAACAATCAAAATTACATCGATTTTATCTTGCATTTAGCGGATACAAATCTAATTTTGGCACAACGTTTATGTGAATGGTGTGGTCATGGTCCAATTTTAGAACAAGACATTGCAATGTCTAATATGGCGTTGGATTTATTAGGTCAAACTTCTAATTATTATAACTATGCGGCTGAAATGATCGGAAATGGAGCAACTGAAGATACGTTAGCAATGTTACGTGAAGAGCGTGAATATAAAAACTTATTGTTGGTTGAATTACCAAACGGACATTTCGGAGACACAGTTGCACGTCAATTCTTTTACGATTCTTACCATGCGTTATTGTTAGAGCAATTTTTGAAAGTAAAAGATCTTAAATTACAAGCCATCGCTGAAAAATCATTGAAAGAGGTAAAATATCACTTAAAATGGTCATCAGAATGGATGATTCGTTTAGGAGATGGAACACAAGAATCTCACGATAAAATTCAGGAAGCTGTAAACAATATTTTACCTTATGTAAAAGAAGCATTTTTATTAGCACCTTACCAAAAAGCTTTAGTTGAAGAAGGATTAATTTCAAGCCCAGAAGAATTTCAAGCAACTTGGTTAGCAAATGTAAAAGCAATTTTAGACGAAGCGACAATCGAAGCTGATGTAGAAAATGCGTTTGTACAAAAAGGAGGTAAAGAAGGTCTTCATACAGAGCATTTAGGATTTATCTTAACAGATTTACAATATTTACAAAGAACTTATCCAGATTCGCAATGGTAACCGAAAAAGAAATTTGGCACTACATGGAGGAAGTCGCTGATCCAGAAATTCCTGTAATTAGTGTAATCGATCTTGGTGTTGTGCGTAAAATTGAATTAATTGACCAAGAAAGTGTCAACGTTACAATTACGCCAACCTATTCTGGATGTCCTGCTATGAGTGCAATTTCAATTTCTGTTCGTTTAAAATTAATCGAAAAAGGATTCAAAAATATCAATGTCATTAATCAGTTGAGCCCTTCGTGGTCAACTGATTGGATGACAGAAGAAGGAAAGCAAAAAATGAAGGCTTATGGAATTGCGCCTCCAACTAAAAATCCTTCGAGCGATGAGCTCTTTTCAGACGAACAAAATGTAGAATGTCCACAATGTGGCTCTACAGATACCAGACTTATCAGTCAATTTGGTTCTACGGCCTGCAAAGCTATGTATCAATGCAATAGTTGCCACGAACCATTTGATTATTTCAAATGTCATCACTAAAAAATTATGGAAAATTCAACATCAATCCTATACACACAAGAGGGAGGAATTGCTACGATTACGTTGAATCGTCCTTCTGTTTTTAACAGTTTTAATCAGGAAATGATTAAATCTCTTCAACATCACTTGGATGTTGCAGCTCAAGATGTTTCTGTTCGTGCAGTGGTTTTAACTGGAACGGGGAAAGCATTCTGCGCTGGTCAAGATTTAGGCGAAGTTTTAGAAGAAAAAGAAATCGACTTCAATAAAATCGTTCAAGAAAATTACAATCCATTGGTTCTTAAAATTAGAAACATGGACAAACCAGTTGTTGCTGCTGTAAACGGTGTTGCTGCCGGTGCAGGAGCAAATTTAGCTTTGGCTTGTGACATTGTTGTCGCGAAAGAATCGACAAATTTTATTCAAGCTTTTTCTAAAATTGGTTTAATTCCAGATTGTGGAGGAACTTATTTCTTACCTCGTTTAATTGGACTTCAAAAAGCAACTGCTTTAATGATGCTGGCGGATAAAGTTTCGGCGGCTCAAGCTAAAGAAATCGGAATGATTTATGAGTTTTTTGCTGATGATATTTTCGATACTGAAGTTGCAAAGATTGCAGATAAATTAGCCAATCTTCCAACAAAAGGTTTGGCTTATACAAAGAAATTATTGAATCAAACATTTAATAATTCAATCGAAGAACAATTAATTCAAGAAGGATTATTTCAAGCTAAATCAGGGAATACATCGGATTATCAAGAAGGTGTAGACGCATTTATCGAGAAAAGAAATCCAGTTTTTAAAGGCGAGTAAGAAATGAAAAAAATAGGAATTATTGGTGGTGGAGCAATGGGTTCTGGAATTGCGCAAGTTTTTGCTCAATCTGGTCATTCTGTTGTTTTATATGACACAAATAAAGAAGCTTTAGATCGTTCTAAACAAAACTTAGCGAAGACTTTCGAGAAGTTAGTGGCGAAAGAAAAATATACTGCTGAAAAAGCACAAGAAATTCAAAACAAGATCGAATATGCAGATAGTTTAACAGCTTTTGCATCAATCGATTTAATGATTGAAGCAATTATTGAAAACTTAGATATCAAAAAATCAGTTTTCAAACAAGTGGAAGAAATCGTTTCTGACGAATGTATTTTAGCGTCAAACACTTCTTCTTTATCAATTGCATCAATTGCATCTGCGTGTTCAAAACCAGAACGTGTAATCGGAATTCACTTTTTCAATCCAGCACCATTAATGGCTTTGGTAGAGATTATTCCAGCCGTTCAAACGCGAGAAGATTTAGCAGAAGAAGTAAAAGCCTTGATTCAATCTGTTGGTAAATTACCTGTAATTACGAAAGATACGCCAGGATTTATTGTCAATCGAGTGGCTCGTCCATTTTATAGCGAATCAATTCGTTTATTAGAAGAAGGAGTTGCAGATGCAGAAACAATAGACTTTGCGATGACTTCTGTTGGAGGTTTCCGTATGGGACCCTTCGAATTAATGGATTTTATCGGTCATGATGTGAATTATCGTGTAACCGAATCGGTTTTCGAATCATTCTTTTATGATCCAAGATTTAAACCATCTTTCTCTCAAAAACGCTTATTCGAAGCTGGATATTACGGACGTAAATCTAGTCGAGGATTCTACAATTATGCAGAAGGAGTGGAGAAAAAAGTACCATCTCAAGATCAAGCTTTATTAGAAAAAATATACAAACGTGTTTTGGTGATGTTAATCAACGAAGCAGCTGATGCTTTATTTTTAAACATTGCAAACCGTGAAGATTTAGATACGGCGATGACAAAAGGTGTAAATTATCCAAAAGGATTATTGAAATGGGCGGATGAATATGGACTGGAAAATGTACAAAATGATTTAGATGAATTGTACAATTATTATCACGAAGATCGTTACCGTTTAAGTCCAATTATCAGAAATTTCGTCAAAGAAAATAAAACATTCTACTAAAAATTATCAAAAAAATGGAACCACAAAAGTTATTAAATAGAATGCTTGACCACGATAAATTTAGTGAATGGTTAGGTTTAGAAGTAATCGAAGTTAGAGAAGGATATGCAAAATTACAAGCAGCAATTCGCCCAGAAATGATGAACGGAGTAGGGTCTGTTCACGGAGGCGTAACGTTTGCGATGGCAGATTCTGCTTTTGCTTTTTCTTGTAATATGTACAATAATATTTCTGTAGCCTTAGATGTTCATATTTCATTTACGAAAGCTGGACGCAATGGAGATGTTTTTACAATCGAATCGCAAGAGATTTCTTCGACAAAAAGAACAGGTATTTACGATATCAAAGTTACAAATCAACATAATGAATTAATTGCTTTATTTAAAGGAACTTGCTTTAGAACAGGTAAACCTTTAATTGAAGAATAAATTTTATAAATTGCCTAAAGCATAATGTTTTAGGCATAAAGCTTTAAAACAATGAACCAAACATATATAATAGATGGAGTTAGAACTCCAATTGGTAAATTAAAAGGTGGATTATCTGCTGTTCGTCCAGACGATATGGGGGCAATGGTAATCGCCGAATTATTAAAAAGAAATCCATCAATTGATCCTGCTGCATTCTACGATGTAATTTTAGGTAATGCAAATCAAGCAGGAGAGGATAACCGTAATATAGCTCGTATGTCGGCTTTATTATCTGGATTACCTTACACAGTTCCAGGTGAAACAGTGAATCGTTTATGTGCTTCTGGCTTATCAGCTGCAATTGCAGCATCGAGAGCAATTCAGGTTGGTGATGCACAATTAATGATTTCTGGTGGAGCAGAATCGATGACACGTGCACCTTTAGTAATTTCTAAATCGGCTTCTCCATTTGGTGGTGATGCACAAATTTATGACTCAACTTTTGGTTGGCGTTTTATTAACCCAAAAATGAAAGAAATGTGGGGAGTTGATGGAATGGGTAATACAGCTGAAAATTTAGCAGAGCGTGATAATATTTCGCGTGATGATCAAGATTTATTTGCGGTTTGGTCTCAACAAAAAACGGCTGCTGCGCAAGCGAATGGACGTTTAGCGAAAGAGATTGTTCCTGTTGTTATTCCACAACGTAAAGGTGATGCTATTATTTTTGATATAGATGAATTCCCAAAGAATAATACAACAATGGAGATTTTATCAAAGTTACGCCCAGCTTTCAAAGCAGATGGAACGGTAACTGCGGGTAATGCTTCTGGGCTTAATGATGGTGCGGCAGCGAATATTTTAGCTTCTGAACAAGCGATTAAAGATTTTGGTTTAACACCAATGGCACGTATTGTTTCTTCTGGTGTTGCAGGTGTTGAGCCTCGCATTATGGGAATTGGACCAGTGAATGCAACTAAAATTGCATTAGAAAAAGCTGGTTTAACAATGAATGATATTGATGTAATTGAATTAAATGAAGCTTTTGCAGCGCAATCTTTAGCATGTACGCGTGCATTAGGTTTAGTAGATAACGATTCTCGTATCAATCCAAATGGTGGAGCTATCGCTTTAGGACATCCACTTGGAATGTCAGGAGCGCGTATCTTAAATTCTGCGGCTTACGAATTACAAGCTACAGGAAAACGTTATGCATTGGTTACAATGTGTATCGGTTTAGGACAAGGTTACGCTGTAATTATTGAAAGAGCATAAAATAGTTATTCGAAATTCGAAGTTAGTTTTTCGAGTAATACTAAGTTCGAATTTCGTCAAACGAAAAACTATATTAGAAAAATGATTTACGAATTCAAAGGATATAAACCCGTTGTTCATCCAACAGCATTTATTCATCCGCAAGCTGTGGTGACAGGAAATGTGATTATTGGGAAAGATGTTTACATTGGTCCAGGTTGTGCGTTACGTGGTGATTGGGGACAAATTATTATCGAAGATAATTGCAATGTACAAGAAAATTGTACGATTCATATGTTTCCAGGAACAACAGTTCATTTAAAAGAAAAAGCGCATATCGGTCACGGCGCAATTATTCACGGCGCAACAATTGGTCGTAATTGTATGGTTGGGATGAATGCAGTTGTTATGGATAATGTTGTGGTAGAAGACGAATGTATTGTTGGTGCTTTAGCTTTTGTAAAGGCTGATACACATATTCCGACAAGAAGTGTAGTGGTTGGAAATCCTGCAAAAATCGTAAAACAAGTTTCGGATCAAATGATCGAATGGAAAGATCAAGGTACTCAACAATATATGCAATTACCAAGTGATTGTCATGATAGTTTAAAACCTTGTGAACCATTAACAGAAGTTCCAGATTATTATTACGAGTCAATGGCTTCGAATTATAAAACGTGGAATGAAAGTAAGTAAAATGTAAAAAGTATTATGTAAAATGTCATACTGAACTTGTTTCAGTATCACACTTAAATTTAATGAGATTCTGAGATGAACTCAGAATGACAAAAACTTATAACTTAATACTTACGACTTATAACTAAAAAAATACACAAACAACATAAAAATGGCTAAACAATTAGAAAATTATGCTTTAGGACAATGGACAAAAGGTTCGTCTGAAGGGCAAATGTTATATAACGCCATCAATGGCGAAGAAATAGGAACTGCATCATCAGCTGGATTAGATTTCGGTGCGATGATGGATTATGCACGTACAGTTGGTGGACCAGTTTTACGTAAAATGACGTTCCAAGAAAGAGGTTTAATGTTGAAAAAATTAGCCTTATACTTAATGGATCGTAAAGAAGAATTTTACACGGTTTCTTGGGCAACAGGTGCGACTCGTGCAGATTCTTGGGTTGATATTGAAGGAGGAATTGGAAACTTATTTGCCAATGCATCTTTACGACGTCAATTCGGAGATCAACCATTTTATGTTGAAGGAGAAACGCATAAAATCTCTAAAAACGGAACATTCTTAGGTACACATATTTTAACACCAAAACGAGGTGTTGCAATTCATATTAATGCATTCAATTTCCCAGTTTGGGGAATGTTAGAAAAAGTTGCGGTTAATTTATTGGCTGGAGTTCCAGCTATTGTAAAACCTGCGACAATTACTTCTTTCTTAACGGAAACTGTTGTTCGTGCAATCATTGAATCTGGAATTTTACCTGACGGTGCTTTACAATTAATCACAGGTTCAGCAAACGGAATTTTAGATAATGTAGAGTCAGAAGATGTTGTAACATTTACAGGTTCTGCTTGGACAGGACAAATGTTAAAAGCACATCCAAGAATTACTTCAGAAGGTGTTCCATTCAACTTAGAAGCAGATTCTTTAAACGCTTGTGTTTTAGGAGAAGATGTACAAGTTGGCTCACTAGAATTTGATATTTTTATTAAAGAGGTTACACGTGAAATGACAACTAAAGCAGGACAAAAATGTACAGCGGTTCGTCGTGCGTTGGTTCCAGCTCATTTGGTTGAGGATGTACAAATTGCTTTAGGACAACGTTTGGCAACGACTACAATTGGAGACCCAAATGTGGAAGGTGTTCGTATGGGAGCTTTGGCGGGAGCAGCGCAAGTTAAAGAAGTTCGTGAGAAAGTAGAAGAATTAGCTAAATCGCAAGAAATTATTTTTGGAAACTTAGATAATTTCGAAGTGAAAGGTGCTGATAAAAACAAAGGTTCTTTCATTTCTCCAATTTTATTTTTAAACAACGATCCATTCAATAAAACTGATGTTCACAACATCGAAGCTTTTGGACCAGTTTCTACAATTATTCCTTACAACGGAACTGCTGAAGCAATTGAGTTAGTTCGTATGGGGAAAGGATCGTTAGTTTGTTCGATTGTTACTGCGGATAATGATATCGCAACAGAATTTGTATTGAATGCAGGTTCTTTACACGGACGTATCGTTATTTTGGATGCAGAATGTATCAAAGAGTCTACAGGTCACGGATCACCACTTCCATTATTAGTACACGGAGGTCCAGGTCGTGCAGGTGGAGGAGAAGAAATGGGAGGTAAGCGTGGTGTATTACACTATATGCAACGTACAGCAATCCAGGGTTCTCCAAATAAACTAACAGCTGTTACTCAACAATACCAATATGGAGCAAATTATATCGAAGAAGATAAACATCCATTCGCGAAGCATTTCGAAGAAGTTAAAGTTGGTGATACATTAATCACAGCAAAACATACGATTCAACAATCAGATATTAATGCATTTGCAGCTTTATCTGGCGATAATTTCTATGCACACGTTGACGCAACTTCTTTAGAAGGAACTATTTTTGAGCGTAATGTTGCTCACGGATACTATTTATTGTCTAAAGCGGCAGGTTTATTTGTTTTAGCGAAAAAAGGTCCAGTTTTATTAAACTATGGTTTAGATGAATGTCGTTTTGTGAAGCCTGTATATCCAGGTTCTACAATTGGAGTGCGTTTTACGTGTAAAGAAAAAATCGATCAAGAGAAAAAAGATGAAAACGATGTGGCAAAAGGAATTGTTCGTTGGTTGGTTGATATTTACGACGAAACGGGAGAAACAGTTGGTATTGCAACAATTTTAACAATGGTTAAAAAATTAAATCAAGATTAATATAATGTGAGAATGTGGTAATTTGTTAATGAGAAGATGATTTAGAATCATTTTCAAATTGAAAAATTACGTGAAATATTTGTCATGCTGAGCATGTCGAAGCATCTCAAATTATTAATTGTTTTGATTCAAACAATTAAACATATAATGAATAATTTATTAGTTAAATTTGCTCATTACCACATTTAAAAAAATTATCAAATTAGATATGGAAGCATACGTAAAATCAGATATACAAAATGGAATTGGTACAATTGAATTCTTTCACCCGCAAAGTAATTCAATGCCAGGTTCTCAATTAAGAAATTTAGCAACAGAAATTGAAAAATTAGGAAACGATGACGAAGTAAAAGTTATTGTTTTAAAAAGTGCTGGAGATAGAACATTCTGTGCTGGTGCATCTTTTGACGAATTAATTTCAATCAAAGATCGTGAAACTGGTCTAGAATTTTTCTCAGGATTTGCACATGTTATCAACGCAATTCGCAAAGCACCAAAATTTGTTTTAGCACGTATTCAAGGTAAAGCAGTCGGAGGTGGAGTTGGAATTGCTTCGGCAGCAGATTATACTTTTGCAACAGAATTTGCATCTGTAAAGTTATCAGAATTAGCAGTAGGTATCGGACCGTTTGTAGTTGGACCTGCTGTAGAACGTAAAGTTGGAAATTCTGCTTTTACACAAATGGCGATTAATGCAACTGAATTTCAGTCGGCTGATTGGGCGAAAGAAAAAGGTTTGTATGCAGAAGTTTATGCAAATGCAGTTGAAATGGATGAAGGCATCGATATTTTAGCTAAAAAATTAGCTAATTCAAATCCAGAAGCAATGAAACATTTGAAACGTGTTTCTTGGGAAGGAACAGAAAATTGGGATGAGTTATTAATCGAGCGTGCAAAAATTTCGGGTGAATTAGTTTTATCAGAATTTACGATTAACGCGATTAACAAATTCAAAGCAAAATAAGAATACAATATAGTTTATAAAAAAATCCACTTCAAAATGAAGTGGATTTTTTTTATAATTTAAAATACTCGTCTTTATAATATTTACTTTTCTTTACATATAAAATATCTTTTTCTGGATTGAGAATTAGATTGAAACGTTTAATCAAATCGCCACCCATAATATTTTTGTGTTGAATTTTTATTGTACTATCAAAAAATGACATTGGTACATTTTTGAATGTTTGATTTGCCAATTCGAAATTAGGTAAAATTGATTTTTTGGAAAGTATTACATTACCAGCAGCATCATTTAGTTTTGATTCTCCAATAATTTCAAATTTTTCTAATAATTTATTTTCTTTGGCAAAATCATCCGAAATCATCAATGCTCCAGAAAAACCTGTGTGAATCATAAACTCTGTTTCAATCGGTTTTTTGTCAATAAATGGAAAAGCTTTTATATACAGTGTTTCTTGAGAATATCTCGAATTTAATTTTGTATACTTTTTTAGTTTGGTAGGAGCTTTATCATAAACATATAATTTATTCTCATCAAAATTGATTTCTAAATATTTTCCTTCAAAAAATTTCAAACCAATTTTTCCATCACTCTCATGTCCAGATTGTTTGTCAATAAAAATTGGAATTTTGCTGAACTCTTCATTACCAAATTTAATCACATTGCTTTGACTCATTTTCATATCCGAATATCCAGCCCAAGATGTCACATTGTTTAAGGTATCAGAAATCGAAATAGATTTCATTTTTTTATACGAATCTTCAATAATTGTAATATAATCAGAGCCTGTATGTAACATCAATTGCACCGTATCTTTTTGATTGATAATAACTGGTACTAAAATATTGTTGTATTTTGTTAATCGAAATGGTATTTCTTTTACGATATTCTGCCCGAAAATTACAATTGAAATAATAGTAAAAAGTAACGAAAATATTATCTTTTTCATTTAGTTGTATAATTTCATTAAAAGTAAACTAATTTGTAGAAATGATTAATATGCTATAATTAAAAATATTCCTTTTAAATTTGTGGTATGGGAGTAGCTGAATTATTACTAAAACGCAAACAAGAATTGATTGAAAAGAATAAAACTGAAGGTTTAGCTTTTCGAGAAGAATATAAATTGAAAGAAGGTGTAACCGAAACTGAAAGCGGATTATTGTACGAAATAATCACATTGGGCGAAGGAGTGAAGCCAACTTTATCCGATACAGTTTTGTGTCATTATCATGGAACAAATATCAAAGGTGAAGTTTTTGATAGTTCGGTTCAACGTAAGAAGCCAGCCGCTTTTCCTTTGGAAAATGTAATAAAAGGATGGGCGGAAGGAGTACAATTAATGCCAGTTGGAAGTAAATTTAGATTTGTTGTAAAACCAGAAATTGGTTATAAAGATCGCGAAATTTCAAAAGAATTAGGACCATATTCTACCATGATCTTTGAAGTAGAGTTGATGGGGATTTTATAAAATATTAAAAAACAAAAACCTCCAAATTTTGGAGGTTTTTTTATGCTTAATTTTTTGCGTTATTGCGACGTTTTTTCTTTAAACGATTGGTTTGAACTAATTGTTTATGTTTTGGATCTTTTAATTTATCCACTAAAACTTGTAAATGATTTTCTTCTTTTTTTGCCTTTTTAGCCATTTTTCTTGGTTTTAAATTTGATTTAAATTAATCATTATTCCTCAAGTAGTCAAACTTATTTATTTAATTATAAAATATTTAACGTTTATTTTTTAGGTTTGTCACTCATATAAAAAATGATTTTTCCGCCATTAACAATATCAAAATGATTCAAATTAAAAGATGAAAAACTCTTTCCGTTCAACTCTATTTTATGGATGTAAACATTCTTCTTCGATTGATTTTTCACTTCAATTTCAAATTGTTTTCCATTCTCTAAATTCAATATAGCATGATCTACCAAAGGACTCCCAATTGCGTAATCTGTCGATCCTTGCTGAACAGGATAAAAACCTAAAGCACTAAAAATATACCATGCACTCATTTGTCCAGTATCATCATTTCCACCCAAACCATCAGGCGTTGGCTTGTATTGCATATCCAAAATCATTCTGATTTTTTCTTGTGTTTTCCACGCTTGTCCCGCCCAATTATACAAATACGCAACGTGGTGTGCCGGCTCATTTCCATGAACATAACCTCCAATTATTCCTTCACGCGTAATGTCTTCTGTTTCCGCAAAATATTCGTCAGGCAAATGCATCGTAAATAATTTGTCCAATTTTGCTCCAAACTTCTTTTTTCCACCCATTGCTTCAATTAATCCATTTGGATTTTGAGGAACAAAAAAGCTAAAATTCCACGAATTTCCTTCAATAAAACCTTGTCCATGTGTATTCAATGGATCAAATTCTTTCTTGAAACTTCCATCCGCTAATCGAGGACGCATAAATCCAATCGAAGTATCATAATTATTTTTCCAATTCTCAGAACGCTTCATAAATGTTTCATATACATCCATTCGATTCAATTTTTTTGCAGCTTGCGCAATCGACCAATCATCGAAAGCATATTCTAACGTATTCGAAATTGATGTACCATTTTTCTCAGCTGGAATATAACCTTTGTCGATATAATCGCCAATTCCTTCATAATCACGTTTATTTGCCGTAACAATACACGCGTCCAAAGCAGCATTTGCATCTTCGTTATAAACACCTTTTACAATCGCATCTGCAACAACTGTAACAGAATGATAGCCGCTCATACACCAGTTTTCGTTGGCATAATGCGACCAAATTGGCAACATTTTTATTGGATTTTGCTCATAATGTTTCATCATCGATTTTACCATGTCATTGTTGCGTTTTGGTTGAATGATATTGAACAACGGATGCAGTGCACGATAGGTATCCCAAAGTGAAAAAGTGGTGTAATTTGTAAAATCTTTGGCTTGATGAATTTCTTGATCCAAACCTTTGTACTGCCCATTCACATCCATATAAGTTGTCGGATTGATGAAGGTATGATACATCGCTGTATAGAAATTTATTTTATCATTTTCTGAAGCTTTAATCTGAATTCGATTCAATTCCTTGTTCCAATTTTCTTTTGCTTCGTTACGCACTTGTTCAAAATTCCAATGTGGAATTTCTGTTGTCAGATTTTCTAACGCATTGGTTTGACTGACTGGAGAAATCGCAAATTTGATTTTTACTTTTTCATCTTTTTCTGTATCAAAATCGAAATACATTTTGATCTTTTTTCCTTCGATTAATGGAAAATTCTGAGTTTCGTTCCATTTACGCCAAAAACCTTTGTAATCAACTTGTCCGTCTTCATTTTTCTGTCCATAATTTTTAAATGGTTTTGAAAAAGTCATCGCAAAATAAACCGTTCTATTTCTTGCCCAACCTCGTGTTTGTCTATAACCCGTAATCAATGTGTCATTCACCACGCGAACATACGTCCATGTATTTTTGTCATCATAATTATAAATTCCAGCATTCAAATCCAAAATAATATGCGAATCAATCGATTTTGGAAATGTATATTGATGAAAACCAACTCGAGTAGAAGCGGTCATTTCTGCCCAAATATTATAATCATCCAATTTGACTTTGTAATATCCAGTTTCGGCAGTTTCGTTTTGATGCGAAAATCGAGAACGATAACCGCTATCAGGATTTTGAGCAGTTCCGGGATTTAATTTTAATTTTCCAACGGTTGGCATAATTAAGAAATCACCCAAATCAGAATGTCCTGTTCCATTAAAATGTGTATGACTAAATCCAGTTATTGTTTTATCTTCAAAACGATAACCCGCACAATAATCATAAACTTTTGGATTGTATTTGTGGTTGATAGCATAAGGAATAGAATCTGTTTCTGGGCTTAATTGAACAGCGCCAAAAGGAACAGTTGCGCCAGGGAAAGTATGTCCCATTTTTTCTGTTCCAATCATGGGATTGACATATTTTACTAAATTCTGTTGCTGC
The DNA here is from genome assembly GCF_002426075.1 of Empedobacter sp. UBA5528. Taxonomy (NCBI): domain Bacteria; kingdom Pseudomonadati; phylum Bacteroidota; class Flavobacteriia; order Flavobacteriales; family Weeksellaceae; genus Empedobacter; species Empedobacter sp. UBA5528. The sequence continues at coordinate 25,784 of NZ_DINY01000048.1, forward strand.
GCAAAAGCAAGAGAATTGAGTGAAAGTAGAGCGATTACTAATTTTGTTTGCATCGATTTTTAAGTATTAATTTGAATAAAGTTAAACAAATCGAGCATAAAAAAAGGAAAGCTTTTTAACTTTCCTTTCGAATCTTTATTTTTTATAAAATCATTTCGGGAATATAATTAGCAAGCAATGTCGGAATTCAGGTTCCTAAATTTACATAATCCCCTTTTTTCAAAAAAATCTAATATACAAAACCTTATTATTCAGCCTCAAAATATCCTGATTACATTTTTTATAAATTTACGGTTTCAAGTTAATAGATTGTAATGTAATCTTCCCTAAAAAAGCTACTAATAAAAGTAGAATATTTTTTAGATTAGGAAGTATTAAAATAAAGATCTTTTTCTTTACTTTTTCTAAAGTACAATTATCTTCAACCTTAAAGAACAATATATAATTTAAAAATTTCTTTACTAAAAATATGACCTCAATCATAAATATATGAAATAGATGCAGCTAATTTCGTTAATGTTAATTCATACATTATGTAAAAGATGAAAAAAAATCTAACAAAAACTTATGATGAAATTCCAAAACAAATAGGAGGAGGCTTTCATGATACAGAAAGTAATAGATATTTCAATGATAATGGATTAATTGATGATTGTTACCAAATACTAAGATGTAGATTTCTTTCTATAAATAATTGGAAACATTTCTGTGGTGAATCTTCTGCTGATTTTAGATTGTTTGACGAAAGTGGAGCTCATGTTAATCGTTTACCAATTGTTGGAGATTATATACGAATTGATATACCAGGACCTGGAACTTTTGGTGAAAATGGATTTGATTGGGTAAAAATAGTATCAATTTGCGAGCAAAAATCTATTGATTACAATCAAGCAAGTTTGTCTTTTATTTGTTCCCCATCTAGTTCTCCAAATAAAAAAAACAGCAAATTAATTGCTCATTTTTATAGTAAAAAGTCGACCTCAACTTTTCGAATAAGTAAAGATAATAATTTAATCAAAATAGGAGTATATGGTCGAAATGAACATCCTAATTTAAGTCATACAAACTTAATTAATTTTTTTAGAAACTTCATTATTGCTTTAGGAGGAATGTTTGGAATAGCTAAATTAGAATGGAAATGTTTATGTGAAGGCTTAATTAACTTTTAAGTTAAAACTGAGATGAGAAATACATTTGTGTTAATAGCAACCATTCTAATAATTTTCTGGGGATTAATATACTTTGGATTAGGTATAAGCTATCATGGAATTGTACATTTTCTATTATTTATGGCTTTTATTTCCTTAGTATTACGACTCCTTATTGGAAAAAAACGAGGTTAAATTAATTACTTTTACATATCACATTTATTAATGTTTTATTCTTTTTTAATACCCGCTAAATATTGCGGGTATTTTTTTTAATGTATTGATTTTAAGAATTGAAAAGCTTTTTATACTAATATGATTTGAGTCATAATACCACAATCTTTATGTGAATAATTTAGCCATAGAATGAAATCTAATTAGTATTTCAATACAAGTTAAATCCAATTTATGCCATAATAAATACTAGTCAATTTGTGTCATAAATTACAAAACTACAATTATGAAAAGAAGTAATTCAAACAACCACAATTCGCATAGTAATTCAAACAATGCTAAATCAACCTTAGAAGAAATTTATCAGCTGGGTTATGATCATGGTTTTAATGATGCATCACAAGATGAAGATTATGATGATGATTTTTCTGATTATGAAGAAGACTATGATGATTTTATAAGCGGTTATCAAGATGATGACTATGACGATGATGACTATGACTATGACGATGATGATTACGAAGACGAAGATTATGAGGATGAAGATTATCAGGATAATAGGAGAGGAAATAGAAGAAATACGCCACAACGAGATAGTATGGGTAGATTTGTTTCTTCTAATAATCGATCTTCTGCTCGTGGTAACCGTTCTTCATCATCACGAACTAATAACAGAAGATCTACTTCTAATTCTTCTTCTAGTTCTCGAAGCAATTCATCAAGAAGTGGGAATAGCAGAAATTCAGAGAGTGGATCGGGAACTTCAAAAAGAGGATTTGCTTCAATGAGTAAAGCAGAACGTACGCGTATTGCGCGTATGGGAGGTAGAGCATCCCATGGAGGTGGACGATCTTCTAATCAACGCGGGCGTTCTTCAAATTCAAGCCGTTCAGGTTTTGGAGGTAGAAGAAATGGTTAATTGTTTTGTATTGCCTCTTTTAGGAGGGGCAATTTTTATATAAAAAAGTGAATAATTATGACAAAGAAAGAGTCCCAACAAATTGATTCAATGGATAAATCAACCGAAAACATTGATGATAAAATGAAAAAATCAGAATTGCATAAATTTTTTATTTCTGCACTTAAAGACATATACTATGCTGAACATGCATTAATTGATGGATTAGAAAAAATGGAAAAATCTGCTACAACTGAAGAGCTTCAAGATGCTTTTGAGGATCATCAATTACAAACCAAAAAGCATATCAGCCGATTAGAAAAAATTTTTAGTTTACTCGATGAAAAAGCAGATAAAAAAGAATGTGAAGCGATAAAAGGATTAATAAAAGAGGCAGAAGAGATTATAAAATCTACTAAAGACGGGTCGATGACGCGTGACGCAGCTTTGATTATTGCAGCTCAAAAAATTGAACATTATGAAATTGCAACGTATGGAGGACTTGTGCAGTTAGCTTTGACAATGGAACATGAAAAGGTTGCTGATTTACTTGAAAAAACATTGTCTGAAGAAGAAGAAACGCATGATAATCTTACTGAAATTGCTGAAACTTTAATCAATTTTGAAGCGGAAGAAGAAAATTAGTTTTGTGATTAAATCTCTTATTAATATTTTTTTATGAATAAATATTAATAAGAGATCTTTTTATTTGAAAAGGATTATACTCAGAAAGTTTAACATACTGATTTATCCTGTGGCATATTTATTGAATCTTTTTAAAACGATTTCTGTCTCTATTACTATACTTTAAAAACAAACCACAAAAGATTAATACTATGCTTATTGATGAAAAATTATTGTATCAGTTTGGTGCTGAAAGAGTCTATTTTAAGAATGGAGAAACTGTATTTACGGAAGGTGCTCATCCTTCTTTTTATTATCAGATTATTGTAGGAAAAGTTAAAGTTAATCATTTTAATGAAGAAGGGAAAGAATCTATACAAAACATTCTATTACCAGGAAATAGCGTAGGAGAATGTTTCTTGTTTTTAGAAGGATTGTACCCGATGAACGCACAAGTTCTAGAAGATACCCTATTGATAAGATTAAGTAAAACTAATTTTTTAGAATTATTGGAATCTAATCCTTGCATATACATAAATCTTAGTCGTTGTATGTCAGAGAAATTGCATTATAAGTTTCTTATGATGCAAAATAATTCCATTAATAATCCCATTATTAGAATGAAAGGATTATTGGATTATTTGAAAAATAATGCTATAGAATCAACAGTACCTTTTTCTTTTAAAATAGATTTAACACGACAGCAATTAGCTGGTATAACAGGAATGTGTGTAGAAACTGTAATTCGAACGGTCAAGTTAATGGAATCTCAGAATATGTTAAGGTTACAAAAGGGAAAAATACTGTATTAAAAAGAATTTGTTAAACTCCTAAAAATAACTATTATGTTCCCACAATTTAAAGAATTTTTTTTATCTAGCCTTCATATATTTGCTTATATAATAATGCTTATAGGAGGATGTATATTTTTATTTTTTTGGCTCAAAAAAAGAAAAAAGAGAAGAAATAGTAGAAAATAATTTGATTATTTTTATTAGCCCATTATTAATTGTATACAAATAATAATGGGCTAATATTATTTATAAATCTCTATGTATCAATTTTATTAACTCTTGTTCTTTTTTTACCTTATTGTAAGAAAAGTTTGAATAAAAATGAATTAACATTTTTTTTGTTAGACAGATTTCTCCATGTGAATAATTATTCTTGTCAAGAAATTCGAATACTGATGTTTTGTAGTCAGTAATTATATTTTTTAAAAATTCTTTTTTTTGTTTACATAAAGTAGTTTGACTAATTTTCTCAAGCGATTTAATAATAAATGGGGGATCAAGAATCAAATGTGCAGTTGTAGATCCAAAAATAAATTCATTAATTAAACATAAAAACTCATGTTCTGAATGAGTATAATCTAATTTTTTCATATTTCTTTAGCCGTTTATGATTTCTCCACCATTTGGATGGATTACTTGTCCCGTAATAAAACGAGCATCTTCTGAAGCTAAAAATAAAAAAGCAGGAGCAATTTCATTTGGCATAGCAGCTCTTTCCATAGGTTTGTCACTTCCAAATGTCGCAATTTTTTCAGGTTCAAAAGAAGATACAATAAGAGGTGTCCAAACAGGACCAGGTGCAACAGCATTTACTCTAATTCCTTTTTTTACTAAATTAGCAGATAAGCTTCTTGTAAATGAGACGATAGCTCCTTTGCTGGCAGCATAATCAATTAATTTTGGACTTCCCCTATAAGCAGTAACTGAAGTGGTATTAATGATGGTACTTCCTTTTTGCATATAAGGTAAAGTGTATTTTGTCATCCAGAAATATGAGAATACATTGTTTTTAAATGTATTTTCTAGTTGTTTCGTTGAAATTTCTTCTAATGTTTCACTTTCCCAATGTAAAGCTGCATTATTAATTAATATATCAATTTTATGAAACGATTCAATCGATTTTTCAACTGCAATTCTACAATTTTTTTCAATGGATAAATCACCTTTTATTATTTTACAATTGACATTAAATTTTTCAATTTCTTTTTTAGTCGATAATGCCTCTTCCTTTTCATTTAAATATGCGATTACGATATCAGCACCTTCTTTAGCAAAAAGTAAAGCTGTAGCTTTTCCAATTCCACTATCGCCACCTGTTATTAAGGCTGTTTTTCCTGCTAACTTACCTCCTTGCGAATATATAATGGGATCTGTCTCGGGAATTGGTTTCATTTTTTTTTCTTTTCCTGGTCTAGTTTGTTGTTGATTTGCTTGTTGTAATTTTTTCATTTTTATTAGTTTTAATGTTTATAAAAAATATTCACTTATAATTATTTATTCCAAGTTTTCTGATTAATAAATTTTGAATCATAATAAATTTATGAAACAATTTTTCGCTCATACATTTACAAATAATACCATATAAATGATGATGTTTTTTTAAAGATTATGAAAACTTACTTTCTCTAATTTTATTACGTCACAATCTTCTATTGCCTGTATTGTAATAGTATATAGATCTTCCGAAAATAGAAATGACTCACCTAAACTTTGTCCTTTAGAAAGTTGAGTTTATAAAACTATTTTTTCGTGTTGATAATTTTTTCTCTTAACTTTTCCACTTTGTATTTGTAGATAAAATTATGCTGTTATGCCTTTTTAATAATAAATTCTCCTGATTTGTAGGTTTGGCGAGTTGCACCAAATTCAAATAATAAATCTTTGTCTATTAACATATCCTAACTTTTTAAGGTTATTTTAACCAATTTACTTTGATTTTTTATATCCATTTATGAGTACAATCATAAACTTATCAGTTTTCTACTTCTAATTTTGACACACAATATGATAAATCGATTGTCATTGTGAATTGTTTAACCACAAAAAGATATTTTATGAAAACTATTGCAGTCATAACATTCTTATTCGTTCTAACAACTATTAGCTGTAAACAAAGTAATGAAGTGTTACCGAATCATAAAGATTCTATTATTACACATGATAGTATATTATCAGGTGAGTATCCAATGTCTCCTGACTCTTCTGATACAATACTTCCAGTTGACAGCACATCTTACGATGTTGACTCTATTAAGAGAAGTCGATAAAATATCTATTTGTGTTATGAGAATTCCTATAAATATTAGGAATTCTCTATTTTATTAAAGAGATTAATTATGTATTTGATCTTAATATTTAAATTTTAATACTTCGATTATGGAAGGTGGACCATTACTACAAGAAAATGGAGTTCAAATTACTATTTTTTTAATATTTGCAATTGTCTTTTCAGGCTTGCTTATCATTATTTTTAGATTTTTAGGGATTCATAGTACTTTAATAAAACGAAAACAAACACGTGAACTTGAAAAAAAACTAGAAAGCCTTTCTGAAGAAGAACGTTTAGTTTATAACCAAAAAGAAAATTCCTTAAAATTAAATCTTACATCACATAGCCTTTCAGAGAATTACATTGTTTCGGATGAAGAAGGTATTGTAAGAAATATTAATATAAATATAGTTGAAGAGCTGAGATTTTTTCCTGTTAAAAGAAGAACTTCAAGTTTTCAAATTAAGTCTATTTTAAATGGAACTGTTTTACTTATGATAAATGCTTACGATAAATGAAATCAAAAAAATTTTTTAATTAATGGTAGCAAAACACCTAAAACAATTCCTTATTGGATATGGATATTTATACTTTTGTTTATCGGATGGGCTATATATTATGAGATTACCAGTTATGTTGTTTAAAAACAATATAATAAAAGATTATTTTTAGTAGATATAATATATATACTATTAAAATTTTTATAATTTGATATATTTATCATTATTCGAAAAAAATGGCACTTTAGTTGATAGATAGTTTATTAAATTATATTTTAAACATATAAGTGTCAATAAGGTGATTGTTTTTATGTTGATTTTATTTTCCTTTTCCTTTTCCTTATTGGGTTCTTTATCAATTCTTATTCATTAAAACTTACTAATTAATAAATTGCATATGAAAAAAGCTAAAAGTTCAAATTCTAAAATTGAACAAATGAATCAGTTTTCAGTTGATAACACTAATCAAAAATTAACAACGAATGATGGTGTCTCAATCTATGATAATAATAACACCTTAAAAGTTGGAGATAGAGGACCTTCCTTACAACAAGACCATATATACTTTGATAAGTTGGGTCATTTCGATCGAGAAAGAATACCTGAACGAGTTGTACATGCTCGAGGTAGTGGAGCTCACGGAATATTAGAAATACATGAGGATATTAGTGAATATACATGTGCAAAATTTCTTCAAAAAGGTAAAACGACTCCACTATTTATTCGTTTTTCAACTGTTGCTGGATTTAAGGGATCTACAGATTTAGCAAGAGATGTTAGAGGCTTTTCGGTAAAGTTCTATACAGAAGATGGTAATTATGATTTAGTTGGGAATAATATACCTGTATTTTTTATTCAGGATGCTATGAATTTTCCTGATTTAATACATGCAGTAAAACCAGAGCCTGATAAAGAAATTCCTCAAGCTGCTTCAGCTCACGATACGTTTTGGGATTTTATTTCTTTGATGCCAGAATCAGCACATATGATTATGTGGGCAATGTCTGATAGAGCAATTCCTCGTAGCCTGAGAATGATGGAAGGATTTGGCGTACATACATTTAAATTGATCAATGAGAAAGGTAAAGCTACTTTTGTTAAATTCCATTGGAAACCACGATTAGGAGTGCATTCTGTAGCATGGAACGAAGCTCAAAAAATTTCCGGATTTAATTCTGACTTTCACCGTCAAGATCTATGGGAAGCTATTGATGCAGGTAATTTTCCGCAATGGGATTTAGGTGTTCAACTAATTCCTGAAGAAGATGAATTAAAATATTCTTTTGATTTATTAGATGTTACAAAAATAATTCCTGAAGAATTAGTACCAGTTAAAATCATTGGTACGATGACACTTAATCGCAATCCTGACAATTTTTTTGCAGAAACAGAACAAGTGGCTTTTGACCCTGGAAGAATTATCCCAGGTATTGATTTATCGGATGATCCTTTACTGCAAGGTCGTGTTTTTTCTTATATGGATACACAGAATTATAGATTAGGTGGAGCCAACTTTCATGAAATTCCTATTAATAGACCATTAAATCAAAAGCATAATAATCAAAAAG
>NZ_DINY01000012.1:0-43626 GCF_002426075.1 Empedobacter sp. UBA5528
TTCAATCCTTTTCTTTTTTAATCATTATGATGTTTATGATGCCCTTTCTTTTTATAATATTTCCCATTATTTTTCTTTTGTTGAACTGGTGCATATCTTTTTGAAGATTTATCACCGTGTACTTTTTTGTGTTGACCTGGTGGTAAGCTACGATGGTCATCATATCTTACTTCGTACTTCGGATATTTCTTATACTTCTTTTTGTGTTTATGCTGATGCTCTAATCCATATATAGTTGTAGATCCATCACACGAAACCAAAAATAAAGCAGCAAGAGCAAAAACTGCAATCAAGTTAATTTTTTTTAATAGTATTAGTTTCATAATCATATTCATTATATTCACTTTGAAATAAAACAATAACCTTACCAAAAAAGACTTTACTATATTTTAATGAATATACTGATTGGAATAGTATTTGAGACTCAATAATTAAACTATTAAAATTATGAAAGAAAAAATCCAATACCGCTACAAAACAACAAACGAAGCCTTAGACGAACTAAAAGAAAATGGTTTTACGATTGACTATAATATCGAAAAAGATCAATTAAAACAAGCTCCTGAAATCTTTGATATCGTGTGTATTTATCGTTACGAAGGAATGTCTGATCCTGATGACGAATCTTCGGTTTATGGTATAATCAATAATCAAAACGGAGATAAAGGTGTTTACGTGGTTGGAAATTTATCAACAGATGACGATGTCGATCATTTCTTGGTTGATTTGGAAATAAAACGTAGAACAATTCAAGAATAAAAATATTACAAATTATTAATCAAATAAAAAAGCTCGATGCAAATGCATCGAGCTTTTTAGGTTTTATAACATCTTTCTAATTAGAAAGGATATTCATAAATTTTTGATTCGTGGAAGTAAGGGTGACCTTTTGCTTCTAGGTTTAATTTAGAAACTGCATTCATAACTACGAATGTAAATAATCCTCCGATTCCAACTAATGCTCCAATTTCCATTAAACCAAAGTTGTGGAATGGTCCAACAGCTGCTGGCATAATTTGGTTGTAGAAATCCCAGTAGTGTCCAAAGATGATAACGAATCCCATCGCGAAAACGATTTGGTAACGACGTTTCATGCTTGATGAAATTAAAATCAAGAATGGAGCTACTAAGTTAATGATCAACATCCAGAAATATAATGGGTATTGCGCCATACGTTGTTGGAAGTATTGAGCTTCCTCAGGAATGTTCGCGTACCATTGTAACATGAATTGACAGAACCATAAGTATGACCATAATAATGAGAAACCAAACATGTATTTTGTTAAATCATGTAAATGGTTATCATTAAATAATGGTAATGCGTTCTTTCTTTTTAAGTAGATAGAAATAATTGCCATAATAGAAACCGCAGAAACTAAATATGAAACCATTCCGTACCACATAAATAATGAAGAGAACCAGTGTGGATCTAAAGACATCACGAAATCCCAAGCAAATGCTGCAGAACAAATTGCGAAAATCACTAAGTAAATTACTGATTTTTTGTACAATTGAGCGTACACTTTTAAGTCTCCGTTTGTCTCATCTAATTTACGTGTTGCGTTTTTAATTACTGGTAACATTAAAGATAATACTACTAAGTAAATAACACAACGTACTAACCAGAAGTTAGGACTTAACCAAAGTTGAGCTTTGTTCGCCATGAAGATATCATACTTCTCGCTATCAGGATTTATTAAATCAGCATCCATCCAGTGGAATAAGTGATTCATGTGAAAATAAGATCCTAAAACGATGATAGCTACAAGTACAGAACCAACTGGTAAAAATGATGCGATAGCCTCCATAACACGAGATACTACCATAGACCAACCAGCGTTAGCTACGAATTGAATACATAAGAAAAACAAAGCAGATGCTGCAATACCAAACGATAAATAAGCTGGTACATAGAAAGCAGCCCAAGGTCTGTTTTTCAATAAATTTGTCAAATGCTCCATGTGTCCAGCATGATCTGTGTTCATAGATGCATAAGAATCTGAAATGTAGTCACCAAAAAATTGAGTTGGGTGAGCTTCAATCAAACCGTTAATATATTCAGTTGAATTAGCAACATCTTGTTGATGTAAGAAAAATCCTATCCCGTAAAGTACAACACCTATAACAGCTAAGATAAGTGATGCATTTTTTAATCTTGGGGAAAATGTATATTGCATAATAATTAACTTATTTTATTATTTATTAGTTGCTGTTTCAGTTTCTGTTGCAGGTTTTGCTTCAGCAGTTGCTTCTCCAGCTGGAGCAGCGGCAGCTGTAGTAGCACCTTTCAAACTCATTACATATTCAGCAACTCTCCAACGGTCTGCAGGAGTCAATTGAGATGCGTAAGAACCCATCGCATTTTTTCCGTACATAATTACATGATAAACAGAACCTACTGTAACATCTCTTTCGCTATAATTAGGAACACCTGAATAAGCTTTAGATTTTACGATTGATCCTTGTCCATCACCAGCGTCACCGTGACAAACTGCACAGTTTTGTCCAAACAATAACTTACCTCTTTCTAAGTCTGCAGCTTTGTTAGCGGCATTCAAAGGAGAAACAGTTACTGCTTTTGCTTGTGCATAACCAGCGTTATTGTTTTTGAAAGTCCATGGTAAAATATCACCATCTGTTCTTGCAACAGCACCTTCTACAGATTCTAATGCAGACATATTATGATTTTTACTTAATACAGGAACTTCAGAGTTTTCTTCGTCATGAGGGTAACCAAAAGTTGCCTTTTCGTAAGGATCATATGCCGTAGGATAATACATATCTGGCATATATACGATACTTGCGTGACGTTTTTTATCAGAACAAGAAGTGATAATAATACTTCCTAATCCTATAAGTAATGCTATCTTTTTCATTATGCTTCTTGTACTAAATTGTTAACACTTGGTTCTACGACTACATCACCTTTTACAGTTACTTCTTCAGCACCAGTTTCTACANNTTCTACAAATACATTTTTGATTTTCTCAACATCAGCTGTTCTGATTTCGATTAAGAATTTATCATCTGTTGTACGTGGATCTGGGTTTTTAGCTTTAGCTCCTGGGTACATTTTGTTACGCACTAAGTATGTTAATGACATAAAGTGAGCTGCACAGAATACTGTCAACTCGAACATAATAGGAACGAAAGCTGGCATATTCTCACCCCAAGAAAAAGATGGTTTCCCTCCAATATCTTGAGCCCAGTCATGGTTCATAATAAACCATGTCATCAAAGATGCTAACGTTGTACCAAATGCACCGTAGAAGAAAGCAAGGTCAGAAATACGAGTTTTCTTTAATCCTAAGGCTTTATCTAAACCGTGTACAGGGAAAGGTGTATATACTTCATCTATCGTAATACCTTGTTTACGAATAGATTTTACTGCTTTTAATAAATCATCATCGTCTCCGTAAAGACCATAAACGATTTTAGTGTTCGTGATGCTCATCTTCAGTATGATGTTTTTTATAGCTTTCGCCTGATGATTTCAAAATAGTTTTTAACTCAGATTGTGAAATAACTGGGAATGTACGTGCGTACAATAAGTATAACACAGAAAAGAATCCCATAGTACCTAAGAAGATACCTACGTCTACCCATGAAGGCATAAACATTGTCCAGCTCGATGGCAAATAGTCACGAGATAAGTTGATAACGATAATATCAAAACGCTCGAACCACATACCGATGTTAACTACGATAGAGATAACGAATGTCCAGAAGAAGTTTCTTCTGATTGGACGAATCCATAATAATCCTGGTACTAAAACGTTACAGATAATTAACGCCCAGAATGCCCACCAATAAGGTCCTGTTGCTGCTCCTGGAGAGAAGTATGTAAAGTCTTCGTAACGAGATCCTGAATACCAAGCGATCCATAACTCTGTTAAGTAAGCTACTGCAACCATACCACCTGTTACAACGATTACAATATTCATATACTCGATGTGTTTACGTGTGATATAATCTTCGTAGTGTAAAACTTTACGCATTACACTTAATAATGTTTGTACCATCGCGAAACCAGAGAAAATAGCTCCAGCAACGAAATATGGAGGATATACTGTTGAGTGCCATCCTTTGATTACCGACGTTGCGAAGTCAAAAGATACAATCGTGTGTACCGAGAATACTAACGGTGTACATAAACCAGCTAATACCAAAGATAACTCTTCGAAACGTTGCCAGTGTTTTGCTCCACCACCCCATCCGAATGATAAGATTCCGTAGATTTTCTTAGCGAATGGTTTTGTTGCACGGTCACGTACCATAGCGAAGTCAGGAATTAATCCCATCAACCAGAAAACTGTTGATACAGAGAAATACGTAGAAATCGCGAATACGTCCCATAATAATGGTGAGTTAAAGTTAGGCCATAAAGATCCAAATTGGTTAGGAATTGGGAATACCCAGTACATTAACCATGGACGACCCATGTGAATTACAGGGAATAACGCTGCCTGTACAACGGCGAAGATTGTCATGGCTTCCGCAGAACGGTTAACCGACATTCTCCATTTTTGACGGAATAATAATAAAACGGCTGAGATTAACGTACCAGCGTGACCGATACCTACCCACCATACGAAGTTGGTGATATCCCAACCCCAGTTAATCGTTCTATTCAATCCCCATACACCAATACCAGTTCCTACTGTATAAGCAATTGCTCCAACACCAAAGATGAATGCAACCATTGCTATACTGAAACATGTCCACCACAATTTACTTGCTGGCGTCTCAATTGGACGAGCAATGTCTACTGTGATATCGTGGTAGGTTTTATGTCCTAAAATAAGGGGTTCTCTTACCTGTGATTCGTAATGTGACATATTTGTTTACCTTATTAATTCTTTACTAATTTAATTAAGCTTGTTCTTTTCTGTTTCTAACTTTTACTTGATAGATAACGTTTGGTTTTGTACCAATTTCTTCTAATAAAACATAAGAACGTTTATCTTTCGATGCTGCTCTTACTTCAGATTTATCATCATTGATATCACCAAATTTCATCGCACCTGTTCCACAAGCAGCAGCACAAGCAGCAGCAGCCATAAACTCTTCGTCTTTAACTACTCTGTTCTCTTTCTTAGCTTTTAAGATTGCAGCTTGAGTTTGTTGGATACAGAATGAACATTTCTCAATTACTCCTCGTGTACGTACAACAACGTCTGGGTTAAGTACCATACGACCTAAATCATTGTTCATGTGGAAGTCATATTTGTCATTATTCGCCCAGTTAAACCAGTTGAAACGACGTACTTTGTAAGGACAGTTATTTGCACAATAACGAGTACCAACACAACGGTTATAAGCCATCATGTTTTGACCTTGACGACCATGAGATGTTGCACCTACTGGACACACAGTCTCACAAGGAGCGTGGTTACAGTGTTGACACATTAATGGTTGGAAAATCACATCTGGATTTTCAGCCTCTGGCTTAATTAAACGTGTATATTGTTGTGGTTCGTTATCTGGATCAGATTCTAACGCAACTTTTTGAGTTAATTTTCCATCTTTATCTTGGTAAGTAACATCAGAGTAGTAACGGTCAATTCTTAACCAATACATATCTCTCGACATACGCATTTGCTCTTTACCAACAGTTGGCACGTTGTTTTCTGCTTGACAAGCAATTACACACGCTCCACATCCTGTACAAGAATTCATATCAATTGTTAAATTGAAGTGAGGTCCTGTAGAACGATCAAAACTAGCCCATAAGTCAACTTCACCTACTGGAGAATCTCCTCTCCATGTTGGCATCTTCGCAACTGGATTCCATTCTTGACGATCTGTGTTGATGAAATCTGCTAAAGAAACTTCTCTTGCGATTTCGTAACGTCCCATCAATGTTGGTTGTTGTTGCATGTTAGCAAATTCGTGTTTATCTGAACGAGAAGATTTCTCGATCTTAACATTAGATGCACCTACGTTACCAGTGTATAATGCGAAAGCATTAACCCCTACATTGTTTGCAACTTTACCAGCTTTTGTTCGACCGTAACCGAAAGCTAAACCTACAGTTCCGATTGCTTGACCTGGCTGAATGAATACTGGAACGTTTTCTAAAACTACTCCATTAACAGTTAAGTTTACATACTCACCGTCAAATTGCATTCTTCCGTTTGTAACGTTATAGTTATCTTGAATTTTGATTCCTAATTTTTCCGCATCATTTGGATTAACTGTTAAATAGTTATCCCAAGAGTTACGTGTAATTGGATCTGGTAATTCTTGTAACCAAGGATTATTTGCTTGTGTACCATCTCCTAAACCAGCTTTAGAATAGAATTGAATTTCCCATTCTGTTGCTTTAGCTCCAGCTAATTTTGTAGCAGCCGCAGCAGCAACACCAGTGTTAGCATTAAATGCAGAAGTTTCAGTCGCTTCATTATAACCATTGTATAATGCTTTGTTGAAATCTACACCTAATTTTGGTAAAATAGCTGATTCCCAGTTTTGTTTTACATATAAGTAATATGGAGAAACTTTTTGTCTTGTTGCAGAAACCGCCATCACCATAATTGGATCATTTGGATCTTCTACTTCTGTAACTTTAGTAACTCCTGTCATCCATGCGATTAATGAATCTTGGAATTGACGAGAATCAAAAATACGTGGAATTGTTGGTTGTTGTAATGAATATACACCTGTTAATGGGTTGAAATCATTCCAAGACTCTAAACCGTGAGTAACTGGAGCAATAACGTCCATTACTGATGCAGTTTCGTCTAATTTTTCATCTAAACCAACTTTAAGTCCAATGTTTTTAAAAGCTCCTTCAATTTCTTTTGCATTTTTAGCATTGTAAATTGGATTTGTTTGGAAGTTTAATAAAACTCCAACTTGTCCAGCTTTAGCTTCAGCAACAAATTGATTAAATACAGCGTCGTTAGACTCTTTTAATAAAACAGCTTTATCAGAAACTGCAGCTGATCCTAATAATTGGTTAATTGCAAATGCAATTGCGTATGCTTCTTTCGAACCATCTGCCATTACTACAGCTTTAGAACCTTTTGCTGTTAATTCAGCAGCAATAGCTAATGCTTCTTTAGAAGAAGCTGAACCACCTGCTAATTTATTATAAACTTCAGCCAATACTTTTTCAGTATCAGTTGGTTTTAATGGATAACGTGTATCAGCATTTGCTCCTGTTAAAGATAAAACAGATTCTACTTGGATGTGACGCATCATGTTTGCTCCTGGTTTACGAGCAACACCATAATCACCTTCCATTCCACCACCATTGTAATCACCTAAGAAATCTGCGTTGAAAGAAACAACTAATTCAGCATTCTTAAGATCATAGAATGGCAATTCTCTTTTTCCGTAAACTTCTTGCGCTGCGTCTAATGCATTCGTAGAAGAAATTGCATCATAAACAACGTGTTGAGTTGTTGGATATTTTGTTGCAAACTCAGCAATCAACTTTTTAGTTGTTGGTGAAGGTAAAGAAGAAGTTAAAATAACTACTTTTTTCCCTCCTACTGATGCTAATGCTTTTGTTACACGTGCATCAAGCTCTTTCCAAGATGTTGCTTTGAAGTTATCACCTGCGTTTGTTAAAGGTGATTTTATTTTATCAGAATCGTATAATGATAATACAGATGCCTGAACACGTGCATTTGTAGAACCATAATATTTTGCGCCTTTGTTTGCATCAATTCTAATAGGACGACCTTCTCTTGTACGTACTAATACGTTCGCGTAATCGTATCCATCAAAAACTGTTGATGCATAATAAGTAGGTACACCAGGCATAATGTTTTCTGGTTTCACTACATAAGGAACAGATTTTACGATTGGAGCTTCACAGGCTGCTAAAGTAACAGCAGCTGTACTGAACCCTAAAATCTTCAAAAAGTCACGTCGTGAAGTTTGACTATTCTCCATGGCGTTATCATTCCCTAAGAAATTATCTACAGGAATTTCTTCTGCAAATTCGTTGGTAGTTAACTTTTCATTTAATGTATTGTCAGTTAACTCCTCAAAACTTTTCCAGTAATTTTTCTTCGAAGCCATTTATACTCCTCTCTTTTTTATATTAATAATGACATTTACCACACTCTAAACCTCCGATAGCATCAACTGTAATCTTAGTTGCGTCACCGTACTGTTTTTTCAGTTTTTCGTGTAGTTCTGCGTAATATTCTTTGTTATACTCGTTGTCCATATCTACCTCAGTAGTTCTGTGACACTCGATACACCATCCCATTGTGAAATCATTCGCCATTTTTACTTCGTTCATTTCATCAACACGTCCGTGACATGCGAAACAAACTTGGTCTCCTGATCCAATGTTCAATTCTTTAGCATTTGGAATAGTTCCATCTTTAATTGCTTTCTTAATCGCTTTCTCTCCTGCTACAACGTGTTGCGCGTGGCTAAAGAATACGAAATCTGGCATATTGTGGATACGTACCCATTCGATTGGTTTTTGTGGACCATCGTATTTGTTCGTTTCTGGATTCCATCCAATCGCTTTATACATTTTTTGGATTTCTCCTGTATAGAAGTTCTTAACCGCCTCCTCATCAGCGAATTTACCAGAAGTGATTAATTCTTCTTCGAAGTAATCTCCTTTGTATTCTTTGATTGTTTTGTGACAGTTCATACATACGTTTGGTGAAGGAATTCCAGACACTTTACCGTATTTAGCAGAACTGTGACAGTACTGACAGTCGATACCTTGTACACCTGCGTGAACTTTGTGAGAGAAATAGATTGGTTGTTCTGGCTCGTAACCTTTATCAACACCAATTCCCATTAATCCCCAATACACGTTGTACAATGCAAAGAATGCTAATACTGCGATTAACACACCACCAACTTTTTGGTATTTTTGGAAGAAGTTTGCGAAAGAAAAAGCAGCTTTTTCTTCTTTAGAATCTAAATCATCAGTTGCAGTTGCTTTAACTAATGCATTAACGCGAACCAAAATCCACAATAATAATGCTGCTAATACAACAAATCCAACTGCGATAACTCCTGTTCCAGCACCGCCTCCGTTTCCGGCAGCAGCAGCTTTAGCAGCAGCAGCTTCTTTCTTTTTTGCAGCTTTTGCATCATCAAAAGCCTTTTTACCACCATCAGGATCGGCAGTATACGCTAGAATATTATCAATATCACCGTCAGATAAGTTAGGAAAAGCTAACATTTCAGTGTTATTGTACTCAGCGAAAATTTTGTTTGCATACGCATCTCCAGACGCACGTAAAGCTTTGTTGTCCTTAATCCAAGCGTGTAACCACTCTTTTCCAAGTCCAGCTTGTTCTTGTACGCGTTTCTCAACATTACGTAATTCCGGCCCAATTAATTTACCATCAATCTGGTGACATGCAGTACAGTTGGCTTCGAATAATTCGTAACCTTTACCTGCATCTTGGGCATTTGCTAAGGAGAACGTCGATAGTATTATCGCGCAGCTCCATAAACGTATTCTTTTTAGAAATCTTGCCTTCATTTACTTAAATAATCTCAGTTCGTTGTTTCTTTTAACTCGTTTTTATTTGAACACTTAACTAACAGCAAAAATAGCTTCAATACTTAATAAAATCATAAAGTTTACATACTGAACTTTGTCATTGAGCTTAATTTAAAACGTTTCTAAATTAATTGTTAAAAAATATGGGTCTATAAATATTATCTATTTGGTTTTGTAGAAAAGATTTAGAACAAGAAAAATTGCTATTTAACATAATTTTAAAAATAATCAAAGTTCTTTTTATTAGAATCTGCCAATCAATTTTATAGTTTTATCATCATTAATTAGTATTCATAAAAAAATTGGAACAATATTCGTTGTAAGAAAATAAAAGTCTATAAAATTTAATAACTTAATTGTAAAAAGTATATTTGCACAAATTAATTTCATCTTATGAAAAAATTTATCTTTTTATTCCTTATTACTTTTTCTTCTTGTGTTTTTGCTCAAGATAAAATTGATACTGTTCAAATCATCAATAATGGTACATTGAATATGGAAATTGATAGTAGAATAAATAATGTATTAAAAGCAAAAGAAGATGCTGTTTGTAGTTATACCACTACTGTAAAGAAACCGACAGAGAAAAAAACAGTTATACAATCTAATGATCCTTGTGCGGGAACGCCACAAGTAAGTGGTTTCAAAATTCAGATTTATTATTCAAAAGATAGAAAAGATGCGGAGAAAGTAAGAAATGAATTTTCTAATTCTTATCCACATTTATCGGCTCAGACTGCTTATTTCTCGCCAGATTATCGTGTTTTGGTTGGAGATTATTTCACAAGAGCATCAGCTTCGAGAGATATTCGTCGTTTAAAATCAAAATATAACAGTGCTTTTTCTATTCCGTTCAAGGTTTTGTGTAGAAAAGCGAAGTAATAGTTTATAAAAAGGAAAATGTATCCTTATCACAACAAAATAAAACAACGAATAAATAATGGCGAATTAGTTTCGTTTGAGTTTGTAGAAAAATATAAAAATATTTCTCCATGTTTAGTTTTATATTTCAAAACAGAACCTTTTATAAGACATATTCGCGAGCATCGTTTTTCTGAATATAGACAATTACTAAAAATAGAAAACGATTAACTTCTTTTAGAGATTTAAAATTTATTCGAAAACATAAAAAAATCGTTATCAATAATCTTGGTAACGCTTTTTTATATTTTAATGGTAATATTTAGTAGTTGATTCATGCTTTTGTTTTTAGTTGTTCAGAATTCTAACTCTGCCCTCAATTTCTAATTGGATAAGTATCGATGCTAAATTAGTTTGTACAAATCCTAAATTACCTGCAACTAAAACACCTTTTTCTCCAGTCGATATTTTTTCGATTCCATAAACACTCGATTCATCTTCTGGACTCGAATTTCCTTCGTAACGATAGATGTAAATAATCTTAAAATCATGCGGATGATCAATCAAATAACTTTCTAATAAATTAAAATCTTCTTGATATCCTTTTTTGGCAAGCTCGCTTAGCGCAACACTTGACGTTTCATAATTAAATTGCCTTCTTTCGAACATAAAATTTATTTTTATTTTGTTAATAATTATAAATCTAATTAATTAATAGACAGAAAGTTGTTAAACATACGTTAACAATTTGATGACATAAAAAATTTAACATACTTAATGATTTATTGTATTCGAAATAAGTTCTTATTTTTGACAAAAAGATACAATGATTTTAGAAAAATTAAACCAAAACGAAGCAAATTTTGCTGATGTTATCGCACATATCGAAGAAAATTATACTTATACAGCTTCTGCATTTGTAAATGGAAATCAGGAAAATGCTGTTGATCAAAACCAAGGAAGTGCAAAAGTTTTTGCGTTCGCAAAATTGAATAATTTTTCGGAAGATGATACCTTAAAATTATTTGCAGAACATTATCAAGCGGTTTTAGATACGCCAGAAGGAACAGACCACAACAACATTCGTCAATTTATGAAGAACGGTTGGAATGGTGTCAAATTTGAAAACGAAGTATTGAGAAAGAAATAATCTCGATAAGAATAATTAGAATAAACAAAAAACGTCTTACATAATGTAAGACGTTTTTTGTTAATTTAAGGCAGTATCCCAAAAACTGTGTAAATATAAAATAAGGTGGTTTTTAGTAACTCACCTTATTTATTTTATTAAATTTATAAAACACAGTTTATTATGAAAAAAACTGTAGCACAATTCATTCAAGATCAAGGTCATTTAGAGGGGATCAAAACCCAAGAAGACCTAAGTAAATTATTAAAAGAATTACATTCAGACTTATTAGAAGCCATGCTTCATGGGGAGCTTGAAGCTCATTTAGGCTATTCCAAAAATGAGAAAAGTGACAATCCAAATGCGCGAAATGGCACTACTTCAAAACGTTTAAAAAGTGAATATGGAGAAACGACAATAGAGGTTCCTCGGGATCGTGAAGGTAGTTTCGAGCCCATTATCGTTCCAAAACATCAATCCAAATCCGTTTCCGTTGAAAACATGGTGATTTCGCTTTACGCAAAAGGTCTGAGTGTTTCGGATATTGAGCAGGAACTTTACGAATTATATGGCTACAAACTCTCTACATCAGCGATCTCCATCATTACTGATAAAGTGAATAGTCAAGTATTGGATTGGCAAAATCGTCCTCTTGAATCGATTTATTGCATTGTTTGGATGGATGGTATTGTATTCAAAGTACGTCAAGGTGGAAAAGTAATCAATAAAACGATTTATTTAGCCGTTGGTTTAAATCGTGAAGGTCACAAAGAAATCCTTGGAATGTGGCTTGGAGAGAACGAATCTGCTGCTTTTTGGCAAGGTGTGCTGACTGATTTGAAAGTTCGTGGAGTTGAAGATATTTTGATTACTTTAACCGATAATTTGAACGGATTTACTCAGGCAATCACCAATATTTTCCCTCAAGCGAACACACAAATTTGTGTAGTTCATCAAATTAGAAACTCGGCTCGATATGTGGTTTGGAAAGATAAAAAAGAGTTTACCTCAGATATGAAATTGATTTATAATGCGACAAATAGAGAAATGGCAGCTCATGAATTAGACCGATTCGCCGAAAAATGGAATCAAAAATATCCTTACGCGATACAATCTTGGAGAAATAACTGGGACGAATTGACTGTATTTTTTGACTTTCCCATTGAAATCAGAAAAATTATTTACACCACCAATCTTATCGAAAATTTGAACGGAAAAGTGCGTAAATACACCAAAAATAAGATGGTATTCCCAACGGACGACGCGCTGAAAAAGTCGGTTTATCTATCCTTAATGCAAATTTCTAAAAAGTGGACACAACCTATTCATAATTGGGGGATAATTTTAAATCAATTTTTAACTATTTTTGAAAAAAGGGTTCAACTATAAAATAGTCAAACCCATCTGAAATCTATTTACACAAAATTTTAGATAGTGTCTTATTTAACTAAAAAGGCGCCATAAAACTAATCGTATAATGATCGATGGTTTCTCCATTCAAATCTTTCAATTCTAAAATAACTGGTACTTTATAAGATTTAAGTTCACTTTTTGGTATTTTAATATCGATTAAACCTTGTTTTAATTCACCTTCGTCTATCTTTATAAATTTATCAGGTTCTACCAATAACACCGTTTTTCCACCTTTAAAACCATTTACGTTCACCACCAATTTATAAGGCTTGTTCGTTTTATTCATCAAACTATATTGCATTGTATTGATGATATAATCTCCTTCTACGACATAATCTTTTCCTGGAACTTGTAGAAATTTCACTTCAACATCACTTCTATTCAACATAAAAATTGTCATAGCAGAAATCATTGCGACTAAAATGAGTGAAAAAACAATTGATCGTCCGTTTATTCTAAATGGTTTTCCTTGTGCAATATTTTCTTCTGATGCATATTTTATTAAACCTGTAGGTAAATTAATTTTTACCATTATTTCATCACAAGCATCCATACATGCTGTACAGTTGATACATTCTAATTGAGAACCATTTCTGATGTCAATTCCTGTAGGACAAACCGCGATACATTGTCCACAGTCGATACAATCTCCTTTTCCAACAGCAACGCGATCTTCACCTTTTCTAAATTTACTTCGACCATTTTTTCCTTCTCCTCGAAGATAATCATAAGAAACCTGCATTGTTTTTTTATCAAGTAAAACCCCTTGTAAACGCCCATAAGGACAAACCAATGTACATACTTGTTCACGAAACCACGCAAATACGAAATAAAATAATACACTAAAAATAAATAATCCTAAAAACTTCCCACCATGTTCAGTAGGACCTTCTTTATACATTTGTATCAAGACATCCATTCCTATTATATAAGAAAAAAGAATGTTTGTTGCTAAAAACGAAACAATATAAAAGACAAACCATTTGCCTCCTCTTTTCAGAATTTTCTCTTCATTCCAATCTTGTTTATCTAATCGTATTTGTTTATTTCGATCTCCTTCTATCCAAAATTCTATTCTTCTAAATACTCCTTCTAAAAAAATAGTTTGAGGACAAACCCACCCACAGAAAAGTCTTCCATAAACAGAAGTAAAAAGTATGACAAAAACCACACTTACAATCATACCAAAAGCAAGTAAGAAAAAATCTGTTGTAAAAAATGGATAACCAAATAAGATAAAATTTGTATTAAAAACATCAAATTTAAAGATGGGGTTACCATTTGGTAGTTTTATAAAAGGAATAACAACTAACAGAATCAGCAATATAGAGTATACAACTGTTCTATAATTTGTAAATTTTCCCGAAGGTTTCTTTGCATACACCCATTTTCGTGTTCCTGACTTTGTAAACGTCGCTACTTCAGTTCTAAATTTCTCATTTTCGGCAGCTAAATTATTCTCAAAATCAGTTTTGTTCAACTCGTTCATATTACTCTTGATATTAGTATACAAATTTACCACCAGAACACCTCTAGAATCTGGCACTATTTATGGTATTTATGGTAGTATTTACGGATTGATATAAATCATTAATTCATAAAGATTTACTAATATACATCTAAACTACCTACTTATGAAAAAATTATTAACCTTCTTTACTTTATTGATTACTGTTTTCACTTTTTCTCAAAACATCTACAATTCTAATAATGTAGATAAATTTGCTGTTTATCCAGATTGTAAAGATGAATCAGGTAGTTATTTAGAATGCTTTAAAAATAAACTTAACGAAGAGGTTTCTGATAAATTATCAAAAATGACATTGGATAAAATATTACGCGGATCTAGTGATTATTTTGCAAAATTGAATTTTATTATTGACGAAAATGGATATTTTACCAATATAACGTCCCAAGGAAACGAAACATTAGCTCGAATTTCTACTCAAATCCTTTATAGAATAAACAGAGAACAAGAAGAAAAGTCAACAAAGATAAAACCTGCTTTGGTTAATGGAAATCCCGTAAAAGTGTATTTTAATATTTCAGTTCACTATACCAACAAATAAAAGAATGTCAAAAGTTAAAAATAATATTGTTTTCTGAATTGTTCTGGCGTAAACTCAGTATATTTTTTGAAGAATTTTACAAAATAAGAAGCATCCTGAAAATTGAGTAAATAAGCAATTTCAGTAACAGAAATCTCTTTATTAACAAGTAATCGTTTTGCTTCTAAAACAATGCGACTTCTTATTAATTCACCTGCCGATGTTCCCAAAATATCTTTGCACAACGCGTTCAAATGATTGGGTGTGATGTACAACAATTCAGCATACTCTTTTGGCAATTTTTTAGTCTTGAAATTTTGATCGATAAGCGACTGAAAATTATGCAACAATACAGATTGATAATCATTTGTTTTGACATTTACAGATTCCAAACTACGTTCGATATCAATGAATAAATTCATCAAATGAAAACCAATTTTTAAATTCGAGAATTGGTTATCCTGATGATTTTCTTGAATCATTTCTTCAAAATAATTTGCAATTTTTTCTTGTAAATCTGGCAAAATTTCGACTACATGATCTTTTACCAAAATAGATTGTAAAAATCGAAACTTTTGTAAAATAGAAGAATTAATTCCAATCCAATCAAAAAAATTATCAGAAAAATTCACGACAAACCCATCATATTTTTCCTTAAAATACCATTGGTGTACTTGTCCAGGTTTCATAAAATACATTGTCCTAGATTTAGCCTCAAACTTCTCAAAATCGATCAAATGTTCTCCACTACCTTCTGTAAAATAAACCAAATGGTAATAATTATGACTGTGAACTTCCTGCAAATGTGGATTACTATCAACATAACCTCTAAAACGATCGATGGAAAACAACTCATTACTATTTTTTTCGGTATTCAGGTTACAGATATCGTATGTTGGGAAAAGTTTTTTGGTCATTTTGAAACAAATTATCAAGTGTAAAAATAAAGAATATTTGAAAGGAAAAGTTTAACTTTAAACAATAGAACATCAAAAATGGAATTTAAAGAGAAAAAAATTGTCTTACTTTCTTTGGATGGCGGAGGAATTAGAGGAATTATATCGTGTGTCATTTTAAAATACATCGAAGATAAATTAAAGGAAATTCATGACGAAAATGCTAAAATAGGCGATTATGTCGATTTTATTGCAGGTACAAGTACTGGTGCTTTAATCGCTTCTTTGTTATTATCTCCTTCTATCGAAAATCCAAAAAGAGCAAAACACTCGATTACAGATGCGTTGAATATTTATTTAGGCGAAGGGAAAAATATTTTCTCAAAAACATTCTGGACAATTCTCAATAATCCGTTGAGTGTGCTGAAAGATAATTTACCAACGCTTGTATTGGAAGAGCAATTAAAAATCGTTTTTGGAGAGGCAGAGTTAAAAGATTTGATTCGTCCTTGCGCGATAGTTTCTTATGATACTGAGCATCAAAAACCAAAAATTTTCAATTCAATTGATGGAATTTCTCCTTTCCGAAATTTTTATGTAAAAGATATTTGTCGTGCTTCATCAGCTGCACCAACTTATTTTGAACCTGCAAAAATAAAATCATTCGCTGATCAAGAATTTAGTTGTATTGATGGTGGAGTTTTTGCAAACAATCCGACTTTTGTTGGTTTTATCGAAACGCAAAAAATAAATTTCAATAAATACTTCAAAGATGAATTAAAGTATAATGGAACAGCACCTTTACAAGAATTTATTATCATTTCTCTCGGAAATGGTTCGCGTGCAAAATCTTATAAACACGAACATTTAACAGGAATTTCAAAATCGAAATGGGTAGATCCTTTGGTAGACATTTTTATTTCAACCGGCGTTGATATGGTCGATCAGGAAATGAGAAGCATGTTCGCTTTATTGAAACCAAAATATCAACAAAATTATTATCGATTTAATCCTGAAATTCCAGAATCTGCATTGGATTTAGGAAATGTTTCCAACAGCAATATTAAAACGTTATTGGATGTTGCCAATGATTATGTAGCAAAACACAAAGAACATTTGGACGAAGTGGTTCAAAAATTAATTTTCAATCAAGTTGAAATCTCATAAAAAAAGGCTTTGAGTAAAATTTCAAAGCCTTTTCTAATTTCTATTTATTTCGAACATAAACAAATATTTCCTGTTCTCGATTCAATCCTCTATTATCCACAATACTTTCTAAACAAGCGTGACAATCTGTTACAATTCCCTCTCCATTGTAATTTGTATAACTTCCATTCTCTAGCGCAACAACATGCGGTTTTAACAAATCTGCATTCAGTTTTTTGCGTTCTCCAATCAAGGTGTACACATATTCACGTCCAGTTTCGTCAGTAAAATTATCCACTTTATAAATTTGATCCAATTCTCTTTCGTGATCAATTATAACAAATAAGTAGTCTTTGTGGCTATCTTTTTCAAAAAAAATTCTTCTCATAGCTTCAATTGTTTGACTCAAATTTAATAAAAGAATATTTGTTTCACCAATGAAAATTAAAAAGTTTTAAGAGAATTTTAAAATATTATCAATTTCAAAACAGATTATATTTTACTTTTACATCAACCAAAACACAAAAATGAAAACTCTTCTAAAAATCTTGACTTTAGGATTAATTTGCCTTATTTGTGAACCAATTTTCGCGCAAAAAAACGCACAATTAAAACTCGACTTCGAAAAAATTATCCTTTCAAAACATTCATTTCCTTTTAATGGAGTTGTGATCGTTTCCAAAAATGGTAAAACGATTTATGAAAAAGTACACGGATTTAAGAATTTTGAAGAGAAAATTGCACTAAATAAATCAAATCAATTTGAAATTATGTCAAATTCAAAATTGTTTACGTCAGTTTTAATTTTGAAAGAAGTCGAAAAAGGGAATATCAATTTGCAAAAATCGATTAAAACATATTTACCAGAAATCACTCAATCGTGGGCAGATTCTGTTACTGTACATCAATTGCTTAATCATACGCATGGAATCCAAGATATCAACAAACCTTTGTTGTTCAAACCTGGAACAGAGTTTAAATATGGAAATTATTCGTGTGTTCTTTTAGGTAAAATTTTGACAAAAGTAACACATAAAACTTTCCGAGAATTGGCTACAAATTTGTTCAAAGAAATTGGATTGAATGAAACTTTTGTTTATTCCAAAACCGAAAAGCATCAATTAGTACAAGGATACTTTTATCGAAATGATTCTCTTCTTCCAAATTATCAAACAGTGATTACGGAAGAAGATTTACCTGCAGATGGAATAATTTCTACTGCTAATGATTTAGTAAAATGGAATAATTTATTACACAATGGTAAAATTCTACAACCCGAAACATATCAACTTTTGATCACACCTTCTACTCTTTCGCAACACGATGTTTTTGGGAAAATACCGCAAGGTTATGCCTATAACATCAGAAATATAACCGAAAACAACATCAATTACATTGGACATACGGGATTAGGAGATGGTTTTTCTGCGATAAATATCTATTTCCCGAAATCAAAAGTTAGTTTGGTTGTTTTGCAAAATATAATGCCAAATACTTCGGAAGATTATTATTTCTACGAAAAACAATTCAAAAATAGTTTACTCGAAAGCAATTTAGTTAGGTAAAAATATTTATCTTCAAAACATTTATTAAGTAATTATAAAACAATATTTTTGGTATTATCCTTGTAGGAAAATTGTTATATAATCACGATCCAAAACGAATAAAATCTAACCAATTGAGATTCAACTTAAAGAAAATACTCAAATATTTTTCAATTTCTATATTGTCAATAATTTTGTTATTAACAATTGCAATTTTTAGTTTACAGTTTCCTGCTGTACAAAATTTTGTAAAAAATAAATTAGTTAATTACCTCGAAAATAAAATACATACAAAAGTACAATTAGATCGTGTTTATGTCGATTTTCCAAACAGTTTAGTGATGGAAAATCTCTACTTACAAGGACAAGATGTTGACACGCTTTTATCGGTCAAAAAGTTTGACGTTGGTTTAGATATTTGGCAATTAACCAAAAGTAAAGCAGATATAAAATCTATTGATTTGAGTGGCGTTCATGCCAATGTTATCCGTAAACCAGATGGGAAATTCAATTTCGATTATATTATCAATGCTTTTGTAACAGACGAAAAAGACGAAAGTCCTTCAAAGCCATTTATCATTTCGTTAGATAAAATAAAACTGAATGATATTAATGTTTCGTTCAATGATCATCAAGCGGCAAATAACATCAAAGTTCATCTAAATTCGTTTGATACGCGTGTCAAAAAATTCGATTTAGAGCAAAATTCGTATGGAATTGGCGATATCAATTTAGACGGTTTAAAGCTAAAATTGAAACAAGATATTGTAAAAGAAGTTGCGAAAAAAGTAGAAGAAAAAGTAGATTCTTTGAATGATCAAAAGCCGATGAAAATTGAATTGAAAGGAATTAATTTAACCAATTTTGATATCGATTATGGCGATAATATTTCTGGAATGTTTGCAAAAGTAAAATTCAAAGATTTCAAAACCAGGGTTAAAAAGCTTGATTTACAACAAAATTCTTATGCGGTTGATGATATTTTGGTGAATGGTTTGTTGGTTGATTTTAATCAAAAAATGGTTAATAAAATCAAAGAAAATAATGTTGATAAAATTGATCCAAATGCAAAACAAACTCCATTGCAAATTGGGTTGAATAAGATTAATTTGAATGATATCAAAGTTTATTATGGTGACGAAAATTCGAAGACTTTTGCCAAAATTAACCTAAACAAATTCGAAACGAAAGTCAATAAACTTGATCTTGAAAATTCAATTTTCGACATCGAAAATATCTTATTAAAAGACGCTGATATCGAAGCAAATTTATTCCTTTCTTCGAACAATTCTACTTCCACTTCATCCACTTCTTCAACCCCAATGAATTTGGTTTTGAATGAAACGAAATTAGAAAATGTAAAAGTAAAATACAACAATACTGCTGAACGTCGAACAGCACAAGGAATGGATTTTAATCATTTGGATTTTTCTAAATTAAATCTTGATTTGCGCGATTTCGAAATGAAAAATAACACATTTGTTGGACAAGTAAAAAGTGCTGAAATAAAGGAATCAAGAGGATTGAATATTCAGAAATTGACAACAAATTTCTTGTACGCAGATACACAAGCCTATCTGAAAAACCTTTATTTACAAACACCAAGAACTGTTCTTCGTGACGAAGTTATTTTGCGTTACAATACGATTAATGAGTTAACTTCTCATCCAGAAAATGTTTTGGTAAATGCGAATATCAAAAACTCAAAAATTGGTTTTGCAGATATTCTAAATCTTGTTCCAACGCTTAGAAATACGAAGCCTTTCGACAAATATCCAAACGCCATTCTGAGTGTTAATACCAATGTAAAGGGAAAAATAAACGATTTATTGATTAATAATCTCCAAGTTTCTGGTTTAGATGATTTACAACTTTCGGCTTCTGGAAGAGTGAAAAATGCGATGAATCCGAAGAATTTATTTTATGATTTGAACATCAAAAACTTCTCGACATCATCTAAAACCATTTACAATTTAGTTCCGAAAAATACTATTCCAAATAACATTAGAATCCCTTCAAAGCTTTCTGTCAAAGGAAAAGCGAAAGGAACAACCGAAATCATCAATACACAATTGGCAATCAATTCTACGTTGGGAAATGCGAAAATTGATGCAATTGTGGACATGCAAAAAAAGGATGCCGAGAAATATAATGTCAAAGCAGATCTACAAAATTTGGATATAGGAACGCTTATTAGCAACAAAGATTTAGGTAAAATAACAGGAAAAATTAACGCTATTGGAACAAGTTTCAACCCAGAAAAAATGGTTACAAAGCTTTCAGGAACCGTTTCATCAGCTTATTACAACAACTATACTTATCAAAATATTGCACTCGATGCAAAAGTGAATCATGGAGCGTTTGATGCGCATGTTTTCTCAAAAGATCCAAAAGCGAATCTTAATTTGACAGCTTCTGGCGTGTACAAAAAAGATTTATCTGATGTAAAATTGAACGGAAATATTGTCAAATTAGATGTTCAAAAACTTGGTTTTTACAACGAACCAATGATTGTTGCAGGAGAAATTGATGCCAATTTTGCTGATCTAAATCCAGATAATTTAAATGGTTCTTTGTATCTAAAAAACTTTGCATTATCCAATACAAAAGATATTTTTCCAATGCAAGAAGTAAGCTTAATTGCGACTTCAACTGCTGATTCGAATCAAATTAATTTGACTTCGCAATTGGCCGATTTGGATATGAAAGGAAAATTTAAATTGACACAAATTTTTGGTTCGCTAACTTCAACTATTAACCAATATTATGAATTTCAGAAACCAAATAAAGACGAAAAAATAGAATCTCATCAATTCTTTACTTTGAATGCAAAAATTAAAGATGATGAGTTAATTCGAAGATTTGTTCCAGATTTGAAAAGTTTCGAAACCATAACACTTGACGCAACTTATGATGCCGATTCAAAACGACTTAATGTAGATGGAAAAATCCCGAATTTAACGTACGGAACAAATACAATTAACAACGGAGTTTTAAAACTATCCAACCAAAATGAAGCCTTGTTGTATTCGTTGAATGTGGATGCGTTAAAAAGTGAAAGTTTTCAATTGCAAAAAATTGATTTGAATGGTGATATTACAAATAATGTCATCAATTATAATGTTTCAACAAAGGATGCGAAAGATGCGACGCAATTTTTGGTGGGTGGAAATCTAAAAACACTGAATGATATAACGGAAATTAGTCTAAATCCGAATGGATTAGTTTTAAACTACGATCAATGGCAAGTTGGTGAAGGAAATTTAATTCAGTTGAGAAAAGACGGAATTGTCGCGCATAATTTCAGTTTGATGAACAATGGAAGTCAAATTTTATTGCAATCTGAATCGGAAAAAGGAACAAGCCCACTGAATATTACCATCAAAGATTTCAAAATTGAAACCATTGCAGAAATCATTAAAAAAGATGATTTACCTGCCGAAGGAACAATCAACGGAACGGCTCAAATTAGAGATTTAAACAAAGAAATGACATTCAATGCTGATTTGGCCGTTTCAGATTTAAAAGCTTTCGGAAATCCTATTGGAAATATTATCGCAAAAGTAAAAAACACTTCTCCAACCACGATTAACGCTGACATTACCTTAGATGGAAACAGCAACAACATGAAGATTTTTGGAGATTATAACACCAAAGAAAGTGCGTTTGATTTAGCTTTAGATATCAATCGATTAGAAATGAAATCGGTGCAAGGATTTACAATGAATCAAATCAAAGACACAGAAGGTTATATTTCTGGAAATCTAAAAATCGCTGGAACAATGGATAAGCCGAACATTTTAGGTCAAGTCAAATTTAATCAAGTTGGTTTAACGATTGCTGAAACGGGAAGTAATTTCAGAAAAATTGATGACGCGATTGATTTCACGAACAAAGGAATTGAGTTCAATAAATTCAAAATTAATGACAACGATGGTAATTCATTAACGATAAGAGGAGAAATTTTAACCGAAACGTATCGTGACTTTGCCTTCAATTTAACAGCAAATGCACGAGATTTCAATGTGGTAAATTCAGAAAAATCAAACGACGCCATCATGTACGGAAAGTTAGCTGTTAATGCAAACTTAACGATAAAAGGTGACTTAGATTTACCGAAAGTAAACGGAAGCTTAACCGTGACTGATGATACAAATTTCACATTTGTTTTACCTCAATCCTCACCTTCTTTACAAGAACGCGAAGGAATTGTCGAGTTCATCGATCAAGATCAAGTGGCGCTTCAAGAAACGATTAAAACAAATGAATTAAAAGCCGAATCTAAAATAAAAGGTTTGGATGTAAGTGTCAATATTGAAATTAGCAAAGAAGCCAAAACGTCTATTATCATCGACAAAGCAAACGGAGATTTTGTCGAAATACAAGGGGAAGGTGAGTTGACGGGCGGAATGGATCCTTCAGGGAAAATGACTTTGGTTGGCGTTTATCAAGTAGAAAAAGGTGCGTACGAACTTTCAGTGAGTTTATTGAAACGTCGTTTTGATATCCAAAAAGGAAGTACCATTACATGGACAGGCGAGCCAACTACAGCCAATTTAGACATCATGGCAATTTACAAAACAAAAGCCGCTCCTATTGATTTGGTCGAACAACAAATTTCGGGCTATTCTTCTTCTGAAATGAACATGTACAAACAACGAATCCCGTTCAATACCGAGTTAATTTTGAAAGGTGAATTATTAAAACCTGATATTAAATTCAATATTTCAATGGATAAAGACAATCCATCCATTGCAACTGCGGTGATTGAAAATACACAATCTAAATTGGATCAGTTGAAAAATGATGAAGCTGAAATGAACAAACAAGTGTTTGCATTATTGTTACTGAATCGTTTTATTGGCGAGAATCCGTTCGAAAGTAAAACAAGTGTTTCAGCAGAAACAATGGCGTTACAAAGTGTGAGTAATATTTTGTCGCAACAGTTGAATAATTTGGCGGATGATTTAATCCAAGGAATTGATATCGATTTGGGATTAGATACACAAGACGATTATTCTTCGGGATCTAAAAATACACGAACAGACCTGAATGTTGCAGTAAGCAAACGATTGCTAAATGACCGATTGAAAGTTTCGGTTGGAAGTAATTTTGGTTTAGATGGTGATGCGCGAGAAAATGAAAACATGACTAATATTGCGGGTGATATTACAATTGATTATAGTTTATCGCGTGATGGTAGATACATGTTGAGAGCTTATCGAAAAGATGAATACCAAGTCGTATTACAAGGACAAATTGTAGAAACAGGCGTTGGATTTATCATCACATTAGATTATGACAAATTCAAAGAGATTTTCGAGAAAAGAAGAAAAAATAGAACGAACAGAGCAAATAGAAATACACAAAATCAAGAAGTGAAACCATGAAAAAATCAATTTTAACCTATATCAAATTTATAACTTGTTCAATTTCTATTTTAGGTATTTCTTCTTGTAGCAATACACGTTTTCTGGAAGAAGGTGAAATGCTTTACACGGGCTCTAAATTAACAATAGAAGGCGATTCGTTGAGTAAAACTGATAAAGCTGAATTAAAAGATAATCTCGAAAAAAATATTATTCCAAAACCTAATTCGAGCTTTTTGGGACTTCGCCCTCGCTTGTACATTTACAACATCACAAGTGAACCGAAAAAACAAAAAGGATTGAAATATTGGTTAAAATATAAAGTAGGACAAAAACCTGTTTTATTGGGTGATGTAGACATCGAATTCAATAAAAAAATTCTGATTAATTATTCAGAAAACAAAGGATATTTCAATGCCAAAGCACAAGATGATACAATAGGTAAAAACAAAAAAGCGGAAGTACATTATGTCTTGCAAACGCGCAAACGTTATTACATCAACCAAGTTAATTTCCCAAAAGATACCACTTTAGCCGTCAACAAAGAAATTAAAAAAACGCAAGCAAATACCTTACTGAAAGATAAACAACCTTTCGATTTGGATGTGATCAAAGCTGAACGAGAACGAATAGATGATCGTTTGAAAGAAAATGGTTACTATTATTTTCATCCCGATAACATCATTGTTCAAGCGGATAGTACAGTTACGAATAAGCAAGATGTCGAACTTTTTGTAAAGTTAAAAGATAAGACACCAGAGCAAGCCAAACAACAATATAGCATTGATAAAGTAATTGTTTTCCCTGATTATAACATTCGAGAAGCGCGAAAAGGAATCTATAAAATGCCCATGAACAACGATTCGTTATCGAAATATGAGCAAAATGGATTTTACATGGTCGATTCTAAAAAGATTTTCAAACCAAAAGTTTTTGATCGTGTCTTATATTTTAAAACGGGAGATATTTACAACCGAGCAGATCATAATTTAACCCTTAATCGATTAATTAATTTGGGGGTATTCAAATTTGTGAAAAATGATTTCGTGATTTCTGATTCGGTTAACCATAAATTTGATGTGTATTATACCTTAACACCACGTGAATTTCAGTCGTTGAGATTAGAAGTTTTAGGACGAACAAATTCGGCGAATTACGGCGGTGGTGAATTAAATTTAAACTGGACACATCGAAATATTTTCAAAGGTGCAGAACAGCTTAAAATGGCTTTATATGGAGCATTTGATATGCAATTGGGCGGACAAAAAGATGCTAATAATATTTTTAGAGCTGGTTTCAATACGCAGCTTTCTATTCCAAGAATTGTTGCGCCTTTCAAATTTCACTCATCGAGTGCGTTTGTACCGAGAACCAATATTGAGATTGGTTACGAATATCAAAACAGATCGAAATTATATACGCTTCATAACTTCAATACTTCTTTTGGTTACGTTTGGAAAGAGAATGCGCAAAAAGAACATAATTTAAAGATTTTTAGTGCAACTTTATTGTTTCCAGAAAAAGTGACAGATGAATACAACAGCAAGATTTACGATTCAATTGGAAATATCATCAACCCAAGTTTGAAACGCGTTGTCGACAAACAATTAATTTTTGGACCACAATATTCCTATACCTATACCACAACAATGTTACCTCGAAAAAGTACATTCTATTACCGAGGATTAGTTGATTTGGCTGGAAATTTAACAGGATTAATAACAGGTGCAAATGCGAAAAAAGACAAGGAAAAAGAAATTTTCAAAATACCATTTAGTCAATATGCAAAAATAGAACATGACTTCCGTTTTTATCACAAATTTTCAGATAAATCATCAATTGCCACACGATTTATTGGTGGCATCGCTTATCCGTACGGAAATTCAGAATTTGTTCCCTACTCGAAACAATTCTTTGTCGGAGGAAGCAACAGTATTCGCGCATTTAGAGCGCGAACATTAGGACCAGGAAGTTATGATCCACGTAACCAAAATGCAAATTTCTTTTATGATCAATCGGGTGATATTAAATTAGAAGTAAATGCAGAATTTAGACAAAAATTATTCAGTTTTCTTAACCTTGCCTTGTTTGTTGATGCTGGAAACATTTGGTTAATTAACGAAGATGAAACACGTCCAGGTGCTAAGTTTTCAAAAGAGTTTATGAATGAAATTGCAGTTGGAGCTGGTTTAGGACTACGTCTAGATTTTAATATCTTAATTTTAAGATTAGATTTAGCAACACCGCTTCGTGTCCCATATTATGAAAAAAATGATCGATGGACATTTGATAAGATTGATTTCGGAGATAAAGCATGGCGAAAAGATAATTTAATTTTGAATATTGCCATTGGATATCCGTTCTAAGCAAAGCGTAAAGCAAAAATAAAAAAAATGAGCGTCACAATGGACGCTCATTTTTTTTATTTAATCATATATTTATTTCAAATCAAAACGATCTGCATTCATCACTTTATTCCAAGCGGCAACGAAATCATGTACAAATTTATCTTGCGCATCAGCTTGTGCATAAACTTCTGCTACGGCACGTAATTCAGAATTTGAACCGAATACTAAATCCGCACGAGTTCCTGTCCATTTTGGTGCTCCAGTTTTACGATCAGATCCCATGTAGATTTCTTTCGTTTCATCTGTCGCTTTCCAAACAGTACCCATATCCAATAAATTCACAAAGAAATCATTTGTCAATTGACCTGGACGATCAGTGAAAATACCATGTTTCGAACCATCATAATTCGCATTCATCGCACGCATTCCACCAACTAAAACTGTCAATTCTGGAGCAGTCAACGTTAACAATTGTGCTTTATCAATCACCAATTCTTCTGTCGAAACAGATCTTCTTGTGTTTTTGCGGTAGTTTTTAACCCCATCTGCAATTGTTTCTAAGTACGCTACAGATTCAACCTCTGTTTCCTCTTGCGTTGCATCTCCACGACCTGCTGCAAACGGAACTGTAATTGTTTTTCCAGCATCTTTTGCTGCTTTTTCAATCGCTGCATTTCCTCCTAAGACAATTAAATCGGCAATCGAAACTTGTTTTGACGAATTCGCTGAATTAAATTCTTGTTGAATATTTTCTAAAGCTGTTAAGACTTTATTCAATTGAATTGGATTATTTGCTTCCCAATTTTTCATTGGTTCCAAACGAATACGCGCACCATTCGCTCCTCCACGTTTATCCGATCCACGGAAAGAAGAAGCCGAAGCCCAAGCTGTAGAAACCAATTCTGAAACAGATAATCCTGAAGCTAAAATTTTCGCTTTCAAATCAGCGATATCAGCCTCGTCAATTAATTCATGCGTAACAGCTGGAATTGGATCTTGCCAAGTGAATACTTCATTCGGTACATCTGCACCTAAATAACGAGAAAGTGGTCCCATATCACGGTGAGTTAACTTGAACCACGCTTTACGGAAAGCATCTTCAAATTCTTCTGGATGTTCCAAGAAACGACGTCCAATTTTTTCGTAAGCTGGATCCATGCGTAACGCAATATCCGAAGTCAACATCGTTGGTCTTAATTTTTTTGAAGCATCATGCGCATGTGGAATAATTTCGCCTACATCTTTTGCTACCCATTGATGAGCACCTGCAGGAGATTTTGTTAATTCCCATTCGAAACCAAATAAATAACTTAAAAATAAATTTGACCATTCTGTTGGTTTACTTGTCCAAGTTACTTCAATACCAGATGTAATTGTATCACCTGCATTTCCTGTTCCGTACGAGTTTTTCCAACCCAAACCTTGCATTTCCAAATCAGAAGCTTCAGGGTCTGGTCCTACATGATCAGCCGAAGCCGCACCATGTGTTTTTCCGAAAGTGTGACCACCGGCAATCAACGCCAATGTTTCTTCATCATTCATCGCCATACGCGCAAACGTATCACGAATATCGCGTGCAGAAGCCAAAGGGTCTGGATTACCATCTGGTCCTTCTGGATTCACGTAAATTAATCCCATTTGTACCGCAGCCAACGGATTTTCTAAATCGCGATCACCAGAATAACGGCTATTTGCACCACCACTCTCTTCTAACCATATTTTTTCAGAACCCCAATAAACATCCATATTTGGTTCCCAAACATCAGCACGACCACCAGCAAAACCTAACGTTTTGAATCCCATCGACTCTAATGCTACATTTCCTGTTAAGATAATTAAATCTGCCCACGAAATTTTATTACCATATTTTTGTTTGATAGGCCAAATTAAACGACGCGCTTTGTCCAACGAAACGTTGTCTGGCCATGAGTTAAGCGGCGCAAAACGTTGCTGTCCTTCACCTGCTCCACCACGACCATCTTGCACACGGTATGTACCCGCACTATGCCACGCCATACGAATGAAAAATGGACCATAATGCCCAAAATCTGCTGGCCACCAATCTTGAGAATCAGTCATCAAAGCTTTTAAATCAGCTTTAACAGCTTCTAAATCTAATTTTTTAAATTCTTCGGCGTAATTAAAATCTTCCCCCATTGGGTTCGATTTATTTGAATGTTGACGTAAAATATCAACTTTTAATTGATTTGGCCACCAATCTTGATTTTGTGTTCCTTCTCCTGCCACTGGTTTTGACATTGTACCATTGTGGAAAGGGCATTTTGAAATATCACCTCCTTGATTCTCCATGAATACTATTTTTTTATGTTTAATAATTTTTGTTTTGTAAATATCATAAATATAGTAATTTGTCTTATCAATTAAAAATCAAATTGTTTTATCAATCAATCAATTTATTTTATATAGAATGTAAATTAAATAGTTATTAATTATATTATAAAAATTGATTCGTTTATTTTTAATGAGTAAAGAGATTTCGAGAATCCTCTAGCTTTTAAGTTTATATCTGTATCAAGATAAAACTACATTTCACATAATATCAATGCATAGAAATTTTCAATCTTAACTTCAATATATCTTAACATCGTAAAATTATTATAGTCAAAAAAATATTTATACATTTGTAACAATGAAATTTATAATTCTCATAATTGCATTATATGTTAATGTTCTATCATTTGTGCCATGTCAAGACACAAATACTAATAGAACGCAAGTTTCTATGGTGCATAGTGAGAAAGATAATTCAGATCATAAAGATCAATGTAGTCCTTTGTGCGTTTGTAATTGTTGTCAAATTACAATTTCATCAATGAAATTTACACGATTACTAAAAACTCCTAAAGTTTTTGAACCAAATACTTCCAAGAAAATACAATTCAAAAAGAATACAATTCAAAACCAATTGTATGCCGATATCTGGCAACCTCCTAAAATAAATATTGCTTAACGAGACGATTTCTTTTTTCGTCTACACATTGATTTCAATTGATATAAAATTGAAGTCAACACTTTTCTGTGCTCATTTATTTTGATAATAAGTGGGTAATGTTAATGCAATTAATCAAATTATCTGTGTTAGATAAAATCATAAAATTTAGTATCCAAAACAAAATTGTTATTGGAATTATGACTGTATTGTGGATTATCTGGGGCGTATGGAGCGCAACAAAATTGCCAATAGATGCGGTACCCGATATTACCAACAATCAAGTCCAAATTATTACGGTCAGCCCTACTCTAGCTGGTCAAGAAGTAGAACAATTGGTCACTTTTCCAATTGAGCAAAGTATTGCGAATATTCCTGATATCGAAGAAACAAGAAGTATTTCTCGTTTTGGTTTATCTGTGATTACGGTAGTGTTTAAAGAAGATGTAGATATTTATTTTGCGCGTCAATTAGTCAACGAAAAATTAAAAGAAGCACAAGAAGACATTCCGCAAGGTGTTGGCATTCCCGAATTATCACCTGTGAGTACTGGTCTTGGAGAAGTCTATCAATATATTTTACATCCTAAAAAGGGAAGTGAGAAAAAATACAATTCAAAACAATTGCGCGAAATGCAAGATTGGATTGTTCGTAGACAATTAAACGGAACGCCTGGTGTTGCTGAGATCAATAGTTTCGGTGGAGAATTGAAGGAATACGAAGTTGCTTTAGATCCGAATAGATTGCGCGCAATGGGAATTAGTGTATCGGATATTTTTGATGCCTTAGAAAAAAATAATCAAAATACTGGAGGAGCTTACATCGATAAGAAGCCAAATGCTTACTTTATTCGAGGAATTGGAATGGTAACTTCTTTAGATGATGTAAAATTAATTCCTATAAAAAATGCGACGGGAACTGTTCCTATTTTTATAAAAGATGTAGCTGATGTAAGACTAGGACATGCCATACGATACGGAGCAATGACTTACAATGGTGAAGTAGATGCTGTTGGTGGTGTTGTGATGATGTTAAAAGGTGCGAATTCTAATGAAGTAGTTAATCTAATTAAAGAAAAAATACCAACAATTCAAAAATCGTTACCAGATGATATCGTCATCGAGCCTTTCCTTGATCGAACGAATTTAGTAAATCGTGCAATTAAAACAGTAGAAAAAAATCTGATCGAAGGTGCATTAATTGTCATTTTTGTATTGGTTATTTTTCTTGGTAATCTAAGAGCTGGTTTAATCGTTGCATCTGCCATTCCTCTATCCTTATTATTTGCATTAGGAATGATGAATGTTTTTGGTGTGAGTGCGAATTTAATGAGTTTAGGAGCTATTGATTTTGGATTGATAGTCGATGGAGCAGTTATTATTGTAGAAGCGACTTTACATCATCTAGGGCTTAGAAAATCAACGCATCGATTAACCCAAAAAGAAATGGATGAAGAGGTTTTTCTTTCAGCTTCAAAAATTAGAAATTCAGCCGCATTCGGGGAAATCATCATACTTATTGTCTACATTCCTATTCTTACTTTGGTTGGTGTAGAAGGAAAAATGTTTACACCAATGGCTAAAACAGTTGGCTTTGCAATTCTAGGCGCATTGATTCTTTCGTTAACGTACATCCCAATGATGAGTGCTTTATTTTTATCAAAAAAGCCTACTCTCAAAGCTTCTTTTTCAGATAAAATGATGGTGAAAATCCATAAAGTTTATGAACCATTATTAGAAAAAGCAATCCGAATCAAATATTGGTTAGTTGGTATTACTGTTGCAATTTTTGCAGTATCAATTATTCAATTCAGAAATATGGGTGGCGAATTTATTCCACAATTACAAGAAGGTGATTTTGCTTTTCACTGTATTTTACCACAAGGAAGTTCCTTAACCCAAAGTTTAGAAACATCCATGCAAGCTTCTCGAATTTTAAAAGAATTTGATGAAGTAAAAATGGTCGTTGGTAAAACAGGTTCCGCTGAGGTTCCTACAGATCCTATGCCTCCTGAAGCAACAGATATGATTGTGGTTCTAAAACCAAAGGACGAATGGAAACGTAACATTTCTTATGAAGAATTAGGTGATGAAATGATGGAAAAACTAGAGGTTATTCCTGGTGTTTTCTTTGAAAAAAATCAACCAATCCAAATGCGTTTTAATGAATTGATGACAGGAATTCGACAAGATGTAGCTGTCAAAATTTTTGGCGAAAATTTAGATTCTCTCTCTTATTATGCAGATAAAACCTCAAAAGCAATTCAATCTGTTGAAGGTGTTACAGCACCCCAAGTAGAACGCGTAAGTGGTTTGCCTCAGATTAATGTTGAATATGACCGAATCCGAATGGCAAATTATGGATTAAACATTCAAGATGTAAATGATATGTTGAGTACAGCATTTGCTGGAAAAACAGCTGGACAAGTTTTCGAGAATGAACGACGCTTTGATTTGGTTGTTCGATTGGATAGTGCGCATCGAAAAAGCATTGATGACATTAACAATTTAATGATTCCTACAAGTTCTGGTAATCAAATTCCGATCTCTCAGGTGGCAAATGTGAGTTATAAATTAGGCGCTTCACAAATTAGTCGCGAAGAAGGAAAACGAAGAATTGTAATTGGTTTCAACGTAAAAGATCGCGATGTACAATCGGTTGTAAAAGATATTCAGACAAAATTAGACAATGAACTCAAATTACCTTCTGGCTATTATTTCACCTATGGAGGGCAGTTCGAAAATCTGCAAGCAGCTAGTCAACGTTTGATGATTGCTGTACCAATCTCCTTATTATTAATTTTTATGTTATTGTATTTCACATTTCATTCATTCAAACAAGCAGCATTAATTTTCACAGCAATTCCAATGAGTGCAATCGGAGGTATTTTTGCATTAATTATTCGCGACATGCCATTTAGTATTAGTGCCGGAATTGGTTTTATTGCTTTGTTCGGAGTAGCTGTTTTAAACGGGATTGTTTTAATTGGAACATTCAATCAATTAGAAAAAGAAGGAGAAAAAAATATTCTAAAACGAATAATGGAAGGAACCAATATCCGATTACGACCAGTATTAATGACAGCGACAGTTGCATCGTTAGGATTTTTACCGATGGCAATTTCCACAGGCGCTGGTGCCGAGGTTCAAAAACCTTTAGCAACAGTTGTCATTGGAGGATTAATCACAGCTACTTTTTTAACCTTATTTGTATTACCAATGTTATATTTAATATTTAATTCAAAACTTCCGAAAATAAAATTGAATTCAAAAAATTCACTTCCATTCCTTGTCATCGGAATGTTTTTGATGGGACAATCTATTCAAGCGCAAACTCGTTCAATTAATATTCAAGAAGCTCAACAAATTGCAATTGAAAATAATCCATTAATCAAAGCAAATGAACGAAGTATTTCATCAAGTGAAGCTTTAAAAGGAACCGCAAATGAATTACCAAAATTAAATGTGGAAGCACAACTTGGGCAATATGCGAGTCCAAAATTTGATTATGGTTTATCTATTTCTCAAAGTATTCCATTTCCAACGATTTTTAAACACCGAAAGGCAGTGTTAGAATCAGAAGTGAATAACAAGAAGATACAAAAGGAAGTGACAACAAACGAATTGTTGAAACAAGTGAGAACCTATTTCTATCAGATCGAATATTTAGAATATAACCATGATCAACTCGAACAATTAAATAAACTTTATTTAGAATTTATTCGAATTGCTTCGGTTCGATTTAATGCAGGTGATATTAAGAAAATCGAAATTAATACAGCAGAAACACAACAAGGAGAAA
Organism: Empedobacter sp. UBA5528; assembly: GCF_002426075.1. Classification (NCBI taxonomy): domain Bacteria; kingdom Pseudomonadati; phylum Bacteroidota; class Flavobacteriia; order Flavobacteriales; family Weeksellaceae; genus Empedobacter; species Empedobacter sp. UBA5528. Next base: position 33,002 of record NZ_DINY01000012.1, read on the forward strand.
TCAATTTGTTGCTGAAACAAAACAAAGTGTATTTAGCAAATGCGTACAAAAATCTAAACGTATTATTGAATACCGAAGAGAATTTTACAATTACCAAAGAGACAAATTATATTCCATTAAAATTGAGTGGAATTTTAGACGGTTCTACAATTGATAATAATCCTACTCTCAAAGCTTTTTACCAACAGATGGAAATTACAGAACGAAACAAAGAAGTCGTAAAAGCCGAAGGTTTACCAGAATTTTCACTTGGTGTAAACAGTTTATCGATGATTGGAATGCACGAAAAAAATGGAGTACAAAGGTATTACAATGGCCTTGATCGTTTTACTTCTGTAAACCTTGGTGTTGCAATTCCATTAACGTTTGGTGCTACAAAGGCAAAAATCAAAGCTTTGGAATATGATAAACAAGCCATTCAAGAAACAGCCAATTTTCAAAAACAACAGTTAACGATTCAACTTGATAATTCAATTAATCAATATCAACAAGATTGGGAACAATATGAGTATTATGTAAACCAAGCCATTCCAAATGCAGAAAAAATTGTAAAAGCAGCTCAATTGGGTTATAAAACTGGTGAAATTTCGTATGTCGAATATCTTTTTGCCTTACAAACCGCAACGGATATTCAATTAAAATATCTTGAATCGATACAACAAGTCAATCAAACTGTTGTCAATATTAATTCTATCATCAATCAATAAAATGAAAAAAATAAAGATCATTATCTATAGCGTGTTAGCCATATTATTTCTAAGTAGTTGTACCAAAGAAACAAAAACGGAACAACCAATCGAGGAAAAAAAAGCTGAGCACGAAGAAGCGCCACAAACAGTTGCTACGCTAACAGAAGAACAAATGAAGGCTGTTGGTGTAAAACTGGGAACTATTGAAGTAAAGGAGCTAACGGCTATGATTAAAGCAAATGGACTTTTGAATGTTCCGAATAGCAATATGGCAAGTGTTGCATCTATGTTTGGTGGAGTAATACAAACATTGCCAATTCAGGAAGGTTCGTATGTCAAAAAAGGACAAGTAATTGCGACAATTTCAAACCCAGAATTTATTATTACACAAGAGCAATACTTAACTGTTTTGAGTCGAATTACCTATGCAGAGCAAGAATTTAGACGACAAAAAGAATTGTTTGATAACGATGCTGGTGCAAAAAAGAATCTTCAGAACTCTTCTGCCGAATTGAAAACATTACGTTCTCAAAAAGCATCTTTATCTCGTCAACTTCAAATGATGGGAATTAATCCTTCTAAAGTAACCAATGCAAATTTGAGAAATGGAATGGTAATTACAGCACCAATTAGTGGAACAGTAAGTAAAATTATTGCGCAAATAGGAAGTTATGTAGATGTCTCATCTCCCGTCGCTGAAATCATTGATAATAGTTCTATTCACTTAGATTTGCAAGTTTTCGAGAAAGATTTACCTAAAATGAAAGTTGGTCAAGTCATTCAATTTGAATTAACAAACAATCCAGGAAACAGTTACGAAGCAGTCGTGTACAGTATTGGTTCTTCTTTCGAAAATGAAAGTAAAACCATTGCAGTACATAGCAAAGTACGAGGAAATAAATCTGGATTGATAAATGGAATGAATATTACAGGAGCCGTAAGCTTAAGTAATTCCTCTACACCTGCTGTTCCCAATGAAGCAATTGTAGAAGCGGATGGTAAATTTTACATCTTTGTCAAAACAAACAAAAAAGTAGAAGAGCATACAGACGAAGAAAGTAAAGATCCGAACGAAAAGAACAAAGAACATAAAAATGAAAAATTGATGAACTTTGAAAAAATCGAAGTTGTAAAAGGTTCTTCAGATATGGGTTACACAGCTATTACAACCGTAAATGAAATTGATCCAACTACACAGATTGTTGTAAAAGGAGCCTTTTTCGTTAATGCTAAATTAAGTAATTCCGGAGATCACGGACATTAAAACAATTCAAATACACTCCCCTAACTAACTTCCACTAAAAAGTCCGATAGACAATATGTTTATTGGACTTTTTAGTAGTTGTAATAAATAAGTAACTATTTAATTCGTAATTCAAAAATCTCAAATACTTTTTAATAATTCGTTATCATCGTCTAATTCTTCGATACAACGTTTTACAAACGTCACTCAGACTGACGCGATACTGAGAAGCTGAAATAAATTCAACTTGACGAATCGTTGTCATTTAAAAAAATATTTGAAATAAAGAATTTGAGATTAAGAGGAGGAGCCATGGTATGGCTCAGGTATTCCTTTTCTTTTATGTCACTTTTTTTCGTCAAAAAAACTAACGAAAAAAGACTTGGCCGTAAACCTCTCTACTAAAAATGTTCTCATTTCACTAAAGATTTTAAAAACCCTACGGGCTAAAACCTTTTTTACGTTTTATTCAACCATTTTCTTAACGTGTGAGTTTTAATGCCGGGTTTTCATCCTTTTTCAATATTCAAATCCACTTTCAACAAAGAATTTATAAACTGTTATTGCTGAAAAGTCGAGCGTCAATTCGGCGTAAAGAGCGTTAAAAATGATTTACAGTTCACATTTTTATGTGAATGATTTAAAGCATTTAGCGAATAGCCATTATTGACCGACTTGTAAGCACGGACTTGATTTTTTGATTACTTTTTGATCAAGCAAAAAGTAATAAATAAAGAACTACTAATTATTCTCTTATTCACGTAATTATGTTCAGAACCTCAACTCGTTGTTAATTTGAGGTATCGAGAAATCTATTACTTTCATTTTTTTATTCATAGCTTATCTATTTTAATTATAGGTATTCAGATGCCCTTCGGGGAATAGTCAAAAAAACTAACGAAAAAAGACTTGGCTGTAAAACTCTCTACTAAATATGTTCTCATTTCTCTAAAGATTTTAAAAACCCTACGGGCTAATACCTTTTTAAGTTTCATTCAAACATTTTCTTAACGTGTGTGTTTTAATACCGTTTTCGTCATTCTTTTCCAATATTCAAATTCCTTGTCATTCAGAACTTTCAAAGAATCTCATATCTAATTGTTCATAAAAACATTTTACATCGTAAATCCCATATCAAAAACCTTTTACAAATATTCTACTGCCACCCTACTGCCACTATGTTGCCTTTATCCTGCCTTTATCCTGCCTTTATCTTGGGACCATCTAACGTGTTTCAATAAAACCTAAAAATCCCCCTTTGTATATGTTTTTCACATTTGATGAGCGTTAACAATCACCCCACCCTACGGGTGTACAAATCACCCTCCAAAATTATGGTTTAAGCTGTTATAAGCTCAATACCTGCTTTATCAGCTTTGTATTTTATTTTATGTATGAGCTCATAATAGCTCCAGTTTCTTAAGACAAATCTTTCTTCTTTGGCAATTTGTATTTTTTCTTCTTGATCTACAATAACTATCGTTCCTGCTTTTTTTTCCACACAAAAATCAATTAACATTCTACTGTAGACATGTAGCCGATGATGAATATATTTACTCTCTGTATTTTTTAATTTTTTTGCTATTTTTAATTTTCTTGCTTTTCCTTTCCCTCCTTTGCAAAAGGGCACTCCTTCTAGTATTCTTTTACGAGAAGCTTGTATGGCTAATCTTCTATATAGAAATTCTTCTTTGCTACCAATGGTAAGCTGAGATCTACCTATTTTTACAACCAACGGATATTCTAATGACAAAGAAACTTCTGCAATAATATCTGGTTGTAATTGATTTTTTTCTTTTTCAATTTCTACCGTGAATACCCAAAATATTTTATTTTTTTCTAATTTAATATGTGATCTACAAATTCTAATTTCTTTACTTACTATTTGCTCCAATAGCTTATAATTATCAATATAGTCTCTTCCAAGATACGTTTTAAAAGGAATTTTATAAAGTTTAAAATAAATGTATTTTTTATCTGTATCATACGAGAATTTACTTATCCTCGCTATGTTAAAAGGAATTGCTATATCTCGTTTAAAAATTTTTAATGAAAGTTCCCCTTTCCAATACTTGACACAATCCTTCTTGAAGGACAGGTATAACGTATTGATCAAACTAGACAATATATACATCGGAACTTCGTCCTTAAAACGTTTTGAGAGCACACGATAAATTGTAGTCGACCGTGACCATTTGAGTATTCCAGAATCATCTTTGTTTTCGTCTGCTAATTTATATTTGATTCCTTCAGAGAAATAAAAAAAATCTTTCACCATTTCTTGCACATACAAATGAGAAACAATCATATTAGCCGCTATAAAACATCTATTTTGCCATTTATAAAGCGTACTCACAACTTCTTTTCGTTCTTCTTGGGTTGGTAAATCAGCAATTAACTGTATTTTACGTGTTAAAAAAACTGTAGAATTTTCCATATTTAGTTATTTAGGGGTTTAAACTTGTTTTGTTGAGTCAATTTATAAGCGACGACAAATTCATTGTGCACTTCTTTCTGAGAAAGTTCTAATGTCTTGGCAATGGTTGTAAACGATTGTTTCATTTCGAATCGAAGCTTTAAAATCAACGATTGTTTTTCGGTCATTTGATTTGGTGCCTTTTCCTCGGAAATTATTTCTTTTTTAGACACGAATACATCATGACTATTTATAAGGTTCTTAACATCCTCTATTGCACTTTTAATCTCCTTGCTCGTTTCTGAAACTCTTTTTCCCATTGCATTGGCAATTGCTTTGTATCTAAATCCATATTTCAAGCAGAGTTCAATCAAATGTTTTCTTTCAGCGCTTAATAAGGGTAATATTTTTCTAATTTCTTCATAATGTTGGTCATGTATTAGTTTATCCTTTATGTTTTCTGCAGCCTCTAAAGGATCGTATACAGTCAAATAATTCTCATAATTCTCGTAACTCTCTAATGAATGCACTGACCTAAAAAATTTATTTTTAGAACTTCTATAATGCGAATAACAGCTGTGTTTCAAAACAAGTCGCGTGAAAAAAAAGATATGTTCAGGTTTTTCAATTTTCTCACGATATTCCCATAATTTCAGAAACGCATCTTGTACCAAACATTCTACAACAAATTCATCATCAACTATTTGTTTACCAATCCAAAAAAGTAGTCTTTTATGTCGTGAATAAATTTGCTCTAAGGCTTTGGGTTCGCCTTTTTTCAATAATTCATATTCTTTTTCTAGCATAATAAAGGTGGTTTTAATTATGTTTTACGTGATGCATTACGTTATACGCTCAACGTCTTTTTTCTTATTAATATTCAAATTCATTTTTAAAAACAGATTTTGTCATTCTGGGCTTGTATCAGAATCTCATCTTGTTGGTATTCTTAGCTTGTCGAAAAAGCTCTTCCTTTCATTTTTTTACTCATCTAAAAAAACGAAACAAAAAAAGATGCCGACAGTAGTCTCTCAATGATTCAACTAACTAAATTATTTCCATAAAGTTGGCAACTCGCTCCACTCAGACACTCCAACTTTTTTTATTCCAATAATTTAGAGTTGAATTACATTTCGATTCTAAATCGTCGGATTTTTTTAATTCCTATTTAAACATTCGAATTCGTTTATAACAATGAATTTATAAATCGTCATTGCTGAAAAGTCGAGTGTCAATTCGGCGTAAAGAGCGTTAAAAATGATTTACTGTTCGCATTTCATATGCGAATGATTTAAAGCATTTAGCGAGTAGCCATTATTGACCGACTTGTAAGCACGGACTTGTAATGCTTTGCATTCATGAATACCATAAAATAATAATAAACCATATGAATAACTTTTTGGTTCGTTTTTGTGTCAAGACAAAAATGAATAAATAATCATTTTCTTATTATCGTAAATTATTTTCAGAACCTCATTCTTAATCTCAATTACACACTCCCCTTACCCCTCTCAAGAGGGGAATTACAGAGGTGATTTATTTTTTTATTGTCTAAGTCTTCGATACAACGTTTTGCAAACGTCACTCTGACTGACGAATCTAGTACCCTGAGCGAAACCGAAGGGTAATTCAGCTTGACAATTGGATTTTTAATACTTAATACTTTTTACATACTACATTCTACAATCCCTCCATACTAATATCTAACATCTAATCTGTACATTTTACTTAATACATACTACATTTTACAATTAAACATCGATACACGAACACCGAACAAACCATACGGAACGGATATACAATGGATACAGAATGGATACAGCGCGGATACACAACCGATACAGAAAAGTGTCATTTTCGATATACACCGATACAGGATTTTAACACTTTTTAACACTTAATTTATCTAACCACAATGTTTTTTATCAAGTTTTACGTTGTACGCTTAACGTTTTACGTGTTTTTTATTATCAATATTCTAATTCACTTATAACAACGAATTTTAGAGTTGACATACGATTTGCAGACGAGCTTCAATCCATTGAAACAAGCGTAAAAAAGATTAGTGAGCGTATGCGAATCATTTAATCTTTTTAGTGCGTGAGATGAGAATTGAACGTCGAAAATCGCGGTCTTGTAATGCTTTGCATTCATGAATACCTTAAAAATAATAATAAATCATATGAATAACTTTTGGTTCGTTTTTGCGTCAAGGTAAAAATGAACATATAATCATTTTCTTATTATCGTAAATTCAATTTAGAATTTCATCTCTATTTTTTCGCGCGCGCGTGCCTGTTTATAATATATTCCTCTTAAAAAGAAATTCCCCCGATAGACAAGTTTTAAAAAATACATTAATAAATGAAAACTAAAATTTAACACTAATTACTTTATGAAGATCATTTACTTTCTTCTTATGGTGTCTTCGGGGGATAGAGTGTGAATCTGTTTACTCTTTCATAATTTTACAATAGTTTTTTAAAATTCAACATTCGTTTTAAAAACCACTCCTTTTCCTGTACATCGCGCCAACTTTGTTTTGGGAAAGGGGTTTGTTTTTACGTTATAAGTTTTACGCTTAACGTTTTACGTTTTTATACTTATTAATACTCAAATCCACTTTTTAATAACGAATTTTAGAGTTGACATACGATTTGCAGACGAGCTTCAATCCATTGAAACAAGCGTAAAAAAGATTAGTGAGCGTATGCGAATCATTTAATCTTTTTAGTGCGTAAAATGTTAATTGAACGTCGAAAATCGCGGTCTTGATTTTTTGATTACTTTNNTTCTCCTCTTAATCTCAAATGTGTTTTTTATCAAGAAAAAAAATGAATAATCTTAATCATGCATCTCAGCTTTTTGACACTCGCCTCCAAATCATATGACATTTTTTTAATTCCTTTTTCAATATTCAAATTCACTTTCTACAATGAGTTTTGTCATTCTTGACTTGTCTCAGAATCGCATCCTATATATTTGATTTAGACTCAACTCAAACAACTAACATCTAATCTGTACATCATACATTCAACTTATTACTTATAACTCATTACTTACAACTTAAAACAGGTAGTAGCCCCAATAAATTTGGAAAATGATATTAAACGTTTTAAATTTATTGTGCGAATAAAAAAGATAAAACGAATGCTTTCAAAGTCTCCTTACCGAGGCTCTGATAGAGAGCGTGTAAAGAAAGGTCAGCCCTTTACTTTACGATCCGTGTTTTAAAAATGCTATAAATACGGGGTATTGTTCTTTAAAAGAATGGAAAAAACAAACAGACTTTGTCTGGTGGTTTTTTACGGATGAATGGAAATTGTTTCGTTCTCATTTTGTGTTGGGTTTTATGGAACGAGTCGAGATATGAAGAGGGGCGATTTCCTATCTTCAATTTAAATCGAGGTACGGCTAAGAACCTTTGACGAAATATCCGATAGAGAAAACCACCCCATAGAATGCAAATATACAAAATATGAGGTAGCGACAACCCTATTGGTCTTGCGTCATCTTAAATTAGCCGTTTTCGATAACAAGACTCGAGTTTAATAACTGTCGCTTAATTAATTATAGTCAAATATAGATAAATATTTTGTTACATGCAAATTTATATCTAATTAATTTAAAATAACATTAGAGTTGAGTGATAATAATAGAAAAGATAGATTAGTTTCACCTGCTTATAGAGAAAAGTTAGGTAAGTCTTTATTAAATAAGCGTATAGAATTAAACTATACCAGAAAAGATATTTCTATATTAACAACTATAACAGAAAACACAATCAATAGTATTGAAAAAGGTATAACTACCAATATAGATTATTACGTTGAATATGCAAAAGCCGTTCAGTACCCATTAGAAACATTATTAGACTTTAAAATTCCTCTTAAACCTCTCAATGAATTACCAAAAGATAGGATAGAATCTTTAAAATTGACATCAAAAATTAGAGAGCATATAGTAAATACTAACTTTCTTAATAAAGGTAAAACTGTTGCTGAAATAAAAGAGGAGTTAGTTCGGTTGAAATTAGTACCAAAAGAAATAACTTCTGTTGCTATCGCTGGTGTTATGAGGAACTTAAAAAACGATGAGTTGATCAGTTCAGAAGAAACAACTGGTAGAAAGGCAATTTATATTTTAAATCTTAATCAATACAAATATTGAAAATAAATGGCTGATACATTTACGAGTATAGAAAATCAAATTACTAAGCTGATTGATAGAGGTATGTTTTTTGACTTAGAGAATGATAAGATCAAAGAAATTTTATTAGATATTGGTTACTATAGATTAGGGTTTTATTGGTATCCATTCGAAATAGATGAAAATCATAATTTCGTAGAAGGGACTAAATTTTCGACTGTAATTGACTTGTATTATTTAGACGTAGATTTAAGATATTTGCTAATAAAATATATAAACAGACTAGAATTAAATTTTAGAACTAACCTAATTTACTGGGTTTCGATGCATTATAATAATAACTCGATTTGGTACACAGATCCTGCTATAATGTCAGAAGAATATTTGAAAGATATAAAATCACATTATAATAATAATTTTAAGAAAAAAAATATTCAAATTTGCAAACATCATCAAAAATATCCAGAAGATAAATATGCACCGTGTTGGAAAACATTTGAATACTATACATTTGGATCAATAGTTAAAGTATATGAGCATATTATCGATCAGGATGTTAGAAAAAAAATTTCTTTACGGTATTCGCTCAAGAAACCTGAAAAACTTCAGAACTTTTTAGATACTTTAGTCTTTGTTCGCAATAGTTGTGCACATAGCGGAGTTATTTATGATTTACATATAGATGAAGGAGTAAGTGGTATTCCTAATACTCCTTTTAACAATGAATACAGTCATAGTTTAGATTCTGCAATAAAAGCGTTAATATATCTGCTTAATAATATTTCAATTTCTAGAAAGAATGAACTTGAAATTAGATTACATGAATTATTCAATAAGTTTGAAAACAATGATGTTATAAAACAAATTATTGAAAAAAAATTAGGATATAGTTATTTAATAAAAGAATAATTGTATATTTGTAATATAATAGTGTCCCATTAATCATTTGCATTCGTGGTGCACTTAAAAAAAATAAACAGCCTTAGATATTATCTGAGGCTTTTTTTATACATAATATACCAGATTAATATAAGGGTTCTATATAGAACCCTTTGTTTATTTACACAATAATGGTTATAAATTAGTTTTGTTTGTATATTTGTTATTTATACGAAGCTAAAGCTATAATTGTTTCGTAAAAAAATATGTTAGCAGAAATTTTATGGAAAACTCAATAGAAGAATTTGAAGAAATTATTATTAGTTATTTTGAAGAAATTGAGGACTTTATTACTAAATCTAATACTTCTAGATTTAATTCAAATAAAAAATATAAAACTGAAGAATCAAAAATTGATAAACTTTCAGATTTTAGAATGTTGATAGATGGTTTATTTCTTAAAATTTCAAGAAATTTTTATACTCCAACCAAAGAAATAAATGATAATATATCTTATCAAATAAGTATTTGTGCTTCTTTTTTAAGGACACATTTTTTAATTAATAAATTAATAATGGATGGTGATATAATTGAAGCAACTACATTAATAAGAAAGCAATTAGAAGCATCTACGAGATTTTCAGAACTTGAGAAAAAAGAAATTATCAAGTTAACAAAAAAAACACCAAACGTTAATAACGAATCTAAAGGAGTTACAAAAGAATTATATTCGACTCTATCTGAAATTGCACACACAGGAAGTTTAGATGTAGCTAACTTAATAACAATTATAGACGAAAATGAAAAAATAGCAAGAGCAAACATCTTTCCATTTTTTAGTATTGATAGTCTGCAATCTTATAAATTCCAAGCTTATGTTTCCTTTAATTTTTTAGGTAAATATATCCTTTTTACTAAAAAAATATATCCAAAAAATAATATAGATCAAGAAATGAAAATGTTTGTCATTTTACACAAACTAATTAATGATATATCATTATTCAAAGATTAATTACAACTTCCGTTAAAATGTGTTTTGCAAAAAACGGGCTGAAAGTAAACTTTCAACCTGTGTTTTTTCCTCCCGCAAAATTGCTTTTACAATAACAATCAACTAATTTCGTTATAACAAAGCAATTTGCTTTAACGTACGAAATTGAACTATCGTTCAAATTCTCCACTGTTCTTCGCAAATCCTAAAAACGTTAGCTGTAATTATTCAATGAATGTAATCTTCCCTAAAAACCGG
>NZ_DINY01000011.1:0-79803 GCF_002426075.1 Empedobacter sp. UBA5528
TACCTAAATGCACTACGGGTTGAATATTATTCTGGAGATTCTAGAACAGAATATTTGAATTACATATCTAATATTAGGATATATAACGATATCAGAGTTGCCAATTGATTTTATCTGTTGGTTAGGGAACTTTACATTATTATTTTCTTGGATTTTTTATAAGATAAAAATAGGATGAATATTAGGTATTATCGCTGTTATTCAAATGTCATTATACGAAATTAATCATTTAACAAGATTAGATATTTTACAAATACATGAATATGATTTACCACATTTTGGTTATTGGATTTGGTTATTTTCATCCATTTTTGTCCTAATTTATCATTACAAAAAATATAAATTAAAAAGTCAAACATTGTAAAGTTTGACTTTTTAGTTTTGTGATATTCATAATTCGTTCTCGAAGATGATTAGATAGAATTTATTCTTAAGACATTTTAAATGTTTTTATCTTAATAATTATATTGATTTTCGAATTAATTAGCAATCCATACTCTATGAAAACCTTTATTTAATGCCAATTTGGACTGATTTTCTTCTATTTTACGAATATGAAAATTCACTCTCGAAGATGATTTAAGTATAAACAAAATTTGCTTGTATAATTTATTGATTCTATATTATATTATATCTATAAAATTAGTCGAGATTAGTGTTGTTTTAGAAAATTGGAATTAATACATTTGTTAAAATAAATACTCTATAAAAACTATAGATATTATATAAGTAAATGAATCAACTAAAAGAGATATTAGAAAAAGTTACAGGACAAGTAAGTTTAGAAGAAAAATTATTTTTTTTGAATAACAACGTTAAAGAAAAAATAGTTTTTTCGACAAGTTTTGGTTTCGAAGATCAAGTTATTTCTCATGTTATTTTAAGTCAAAAATTAGACAATATTAAGATTTTTACTTTAGATACAGGTCGTGTTTTTCAGGAAACGTACAATACGTGGAACAAAACAGAATTTAAATATCAAGCGAAGATTAAACCATTTTATCCACCAACAGAGGAGTTAGAAAATTTTGTTGAAGAAAATGGAATTAATCCTTTTTACGATTCGGTTGATTTAAGAAAACAATGTTGCTATATCAGAAAAGTAATTCCTTTGAATCGTGCATTAAAAGAAGCATCAGTTTGGATTACAGGTTTGCGTGCGGAGCAATCGAATAATCGACATGATATGCACGAAATAGAGTTTGACGAAGAAAAACAATTATTCAAATTCAATCCATTGATTGATTTTACAACAGGGGATTGTTTCGAATATTTGAAAGAAAATAGAGTTCCTTACAACCCGTTACACGACAAGGGTTTTATAAGTATTGGTTGTGCTCCTTGCACACGTGCTATAAACGAAGGTGAAGATTTTCGTGCCGGAAGATGGTGGTGGGAAGACTATAGTAAAAAAGAATGCGGTCTACATGCAAAGTAGACTTCAGGTGTTAATTTAATTTGAATGACTCAGCCTATTTTAGGTTGAGTTTTTTGTTTACTTTTACTAGATAAGTTTCAATAATGGAAATAGAACAAATCTTAAATCAAATTTCGCCACTTTCATCACAGTCTATTCAATTGATAGCAGATAAAATTCAATTGATTCGATTACCAAAAAACACCACGCTTATTGATGCTGATAAAGTTGAGAAAAAGTTATATTTCATCAAAAAAGGAATTGTTCGCGCGTATACGATAGACGATGGAAAAGAAATTACGTTTTGGTTTGGGAAAGAAGGCGATTTGATTTTATCGATGCGAAGTTATGTCGAAAATAAAATTAGTTACGAAACAATCGAATTAATGGAAGATTGTGAGTTATATGAAATTAAATCTTCAGACATACAATTGTTTTATGCGACAAATTTAGAAATTGCAAATTGGGGAAGAAAACTTGCTGAAATTGAATTGATAAAAACTGAAGAGCGTTTTATTTCTAGGCAACTAGGAACGGCGATTGATCGTTATAAAAAATTGTTAGAAGAAAATCCAAGTTTGATTAATCGTGTGCAATTAGGTTATATCGCGTCTTATTTAGGAATTTCTCAAGTGACATTAAGTAGGATTCGCACAGAAATTTAAGCGAATAATTTTTTTACAAATGTAAAAAAAATCTATTTTTTTCTAATTCATCTTTGCATCAAAATATTAACAAAATGAATTGGATTTTATTGATTTTAGGAGGATTATTCGAGATTGGATTTACATCATCTTTAGGGAAAGCCAAAGAAACAACAGGCTCAGAAATGTACATTTGGTATGGCGCTTTTGCAATATGTTTGGTTGCAAGTATGACGTTATTAATCAAAGCAACACAAACTTTACCTTTGGGAACTGCTTATGCTGTTTGGACTGGAATTGGCGCTGTTGGAACAGTTTTAATCGGAATTTTTGTATTCAAAGAACCAGCTAATTTTTGGAGAATATTCTTTATTTTTACATTAATTAGTTCAATTGTAGGATTAAAATTTGTTTCGCATTAATGAACGAAGAAATTACAATAAAAAGAGTTGAAGAAAAACACATTACAGAACTTCAAGAAATCTCTAAAAAGACATTTGCAGATACATTTTCTTCTTCTAACACAGAAGAGGATATGCAAAAATATTTGAACGAAAGTTTTTCAGAAGATCAATTATTAAAAGAATTGAAGAATCAAAATTCGTTGTTCTTTTTTGCAATGATTAACCAAAAAATTGTCGGTTATCTGAAATTAAATATTGGTGATGCTCAAACAGAAGTTTATGATATGAATTCTTTGGAAATTGAAAGAATTTATGTGTTAGAATTGTTTCAAGGAAAGAAAATTGGACAAATTCTTTTTAATAAAGCTGTAGAAATAACTAAAAACCTCAACTTGCATACAATTTGGTTAGGAGTTTGGGAAAAGAATATTTCTGCGATTAATTTCTATTTAAAGAATGGTTTCGAAAAATTCGATCAACATATTTTCAGACTTGGTGATGATGAACAAATAGATTATTTAATGAGATTAAAATTATAAGATTTATAATATGTCAAAATGTCTTATTAATTCTATATTTTATCAATAATGTGAAGTGGTATTGTTTTTGACATTGTAACAAAAAAATAATAGATATGGACACAAATAGAGATTATACATTCGAAGAAATACCAGATAGCTCTCACAATGAGCAAGATTTTTATGCAAAATTCAAAGAAAGATTAGATGATGTACAAAAATTTCCAGCTGATTATTTGTTCAAATTCATTTATCCTTCAAGTGAAGAAACGATGGAAAAAATCAAAGATATTTTTGCAGGAACGAATGCTGAATTTGATTACAAAGCTTCAAAAAATAGAAAATATACATCTATTTCGATTAAACTTTATGTGATTGATGCGGATACAGTAATCAATTATTACAAAGAAGTTTCGAAGATAGAAGGCGTTATAATGTTATAAAAAAGGTTGCAAATGCAACCTTTTTTTATCTTTTTAAAAAGAGTAGGGAGGTATCAATTTTTCAATTATGAAATTAATGTTCCCAGAGTAACCCTCTTTATTATGTTAAATACATAATGTGATTATTTTACTTCTTCGATAAAAACAATTGAAATCAATTTTTTAAATTATTATTTTTTTCAACTTGCAAAGATTTATCGGAACTAAATTTTAGTTTATACTTCATTTTATAAAATTTTGAAAGTTAATTTTCAAAATTTTGCATTCTCAATTCATTTCATAAAATCAACTTATTTAGAATAGAATTTTTGCTTTATTAAATTTTCTTAGAAATAGTGAGTTATTAAAGTTATTATTAATCAATTTTAAATACTTGTAAATACTTACAAATATTTGTAAATGGATATATTGCTGAATATAAATTTATTATAATTAATGTAGAATTGTTTTTTAAATGTTTAATCAGATAAATTTTTAGTAAAACTATTTTAATAAGTATAATTGAGCACAAACTTTTGCATCAGATAAAGCTTCATGATGGTTGAGTTGAAGATTAAATCGGCGAGCACAATCGGATAATTTTGTAGGAACAATTCCTTTCTGTTTGAAAATTCTGTATGTACATTCCCACTTTTCGGCAAGGTTAAGTTGAGAGTAATTGAGGCTATAAAACTCCATTGTATTCTTCAAAACAGAACGATCAAACGATTCGTTATGTGCAACAACAAGCTGATTTTGTAAACGATGTTTGATTTCAAAATAGACGTCTTCAAAACTTGGTGCATCAATTGTGTCTTCGGGACGAATTCCATGAACCAAAATATTATGATAATTATATTGATTTTGTGGTGGTTGAATTAACGTGTAATACTCGTCTGTAATCACATTATCTGTCACAGTTACAATTCCAACCGCGCAAGCAGAATTACGATAATTGTTTGCAGTTTCGAAATCGATGGCAACAAAATTTTCCATAATTTATATTTTGTTCGATATAAAATTAATGATATTTTCTTGTTCGAAAGGAGAAAACCAATTGACAGTTTCATCTTTTTTGAACCATGTCATTTGACGTTTTGCAAAACGTCTTGTATTCTTTTTGATTTCTTCTATCGCAAAATCCAATGTAATTTTCTCTTCAAAAAAGTCGAACAATTCTCGATAACCAACAGTTTGCAAAGCATTCAAATCTTTTAAAGGAAATAAATTTTTTGCTTCATTTAATAAACCTTCGTTCATCATAATATCAACTCGACGATTGATTCGGTCGTACATTTCTTCGCGAGGAAGTTCTAAACCGATTTTAATTATGTTAAATGGATGTTTGTTCAAATCTTGATTTCTGAAGTTAGAGAAAGGTAAACCCGAAGATCTAAAAATTTCTAAAGCACGTGTTACACGCTGTTTATTGAAAATATCAACTTCTTCAAAATACTTTGGATCGACTTCTTGCAATTCTTTTTGCAATTTTTCAATTCCAAATTCAGCAAGCTCATTATTCAAATCTTCTCTAATTTTAGGATTAACATCAGGAAATTCGTCAAAGCCAACTGTGATCGCTTTTTCATATAAACCAGATCCACCAACCATGACGCAAATGTCATTTGTTTTGAAATAATTATTCAAAAAAGCTAAGCCATCACGCTCAAAATCACCAACCGAATATTTTTCGTGAATAGAAATATTTTGAATAAAATGATGCTTCACTTCAGTCAATTCTTCCTCAGAAGGAACAGCAGTTCCTATCTTCATTTCTTTGAAAAATTGACGACTATCACAAGAAATAACTTCGGATTGAAAATGTTTTGCAACTTCTATTGCCAAATTGGTTTTACCAATTGCAGTTGGTCCAACAATAGAAATTAAGGTTTTATTATTTTGAATTTTTTGCATGTTATATGAAATCGAGCGCAAGATACTTCGATATTTTATGAAAAGAAAAAGCTTCTATAAAAAATAGAAGCTTTGTAAATTATATTGATCTTTAATTAATCATTAAAGTGGTAAAGGAAAACCACATCCGCCGTATAAGCAGGTTTCGGATTATCTTTAATTTCTAAATTTGCTTCGATGACAACTTTTGCAATTCCTCTCAAATTAGTAATAGATTTCAATTTTGCAGTTAATCTTACCTCACTATCAACCAAAACAGCTTGTCCAAATCTCAAATTTTCAATTCCATAATTGATTAACATTTTGATGTTGCGCACTTCCGCAATTTGATCCCACAAATGTGGAATTAAAGATAGCGTTAAATAACCATGCGCTATTGTTTTTTTGAAAGGTCCTTCGTTAGCTGCTTTTTCAGGATCTGTATGAATCCATTGATGATCTAAAGTTGCATCAGCAAAGCGATTGATTTGTTCTTGATTTATTATATGCCAGTCAGATTTACCGATTTCTTTACCTTCGAAAGCTTTGTATTCATCGAAATTATTAATAATTACCATTATTCAGGTGTTTTAGTTTTTAGTATTGTATTGCTCAAATCTAATGAATAATCGTCAGATAATAAATTTTATTTATGAGAAAGAGAGCATTTTTTGAATAATCTAAAAATAAAAAATCCGACTGAAAATTCAATCGGATTTTTTATAGCTATTTAATTTATTGCTACTCAATAATTTTTGCATCTTCAACATTTGCATAGGCTCTTTGCGTATCTCTCCATGCAAGATATTTAATAATTTCTTTGTTGAAATATTTCATTCCAAAAAGTAAAATCCCAAAATCATCTATCAAACCAAAAGGTCCAAATAGCGCTTCTGGAATAATATCAATAGGAGAAATAATGTATAAAGTTGCTACAAATCCAAGAAATAAATTCATGTTGTCAGGTTTATAACTTCCTTTTTTGTAATCACCTAACATATTGAAAAAAGCCTTTACTTTTTCAAAAAAAGATTTGTCTTTTTGAGCTGCCATTGCTGCTTCTCCAGCGACTTTAAAGAATTTTGATTTTTTCATTTCACAAAATATGTTTTAAAAACGTATTATGTATTACAAAGTACATGCCAAAACATTTAAATTGATTTTTGTGTCATGTTAAAACTTTATGTTACATTGTTTTACTTGTTTTTCTTTTTCAGTTTAATGATTTTTGCATTCAATATTCTGTCAAGCTTTGGATATCTTTCGCGCATTAATTTTGTGCTGTTAAAAATTTCTTCATCTTCCATTGTTTGTCCAGCGTAACCATCATACAAACTTTCTACAACATTCATTCCGTTCACCACTTTTCCAAAACTTGGAAAACCTACTACATCATTGGAATTGATTGTATCCAAACGATGATTATCTTTCAGATTAATAAACAAATCCAAATCTCTTGAGTTTTTTCCTGCGCGCGCAAAACTCAAAGCTCCTTTACTATTTCCAGCAATAACAGGTTCATCTTCTACAATAAACTTTTTCCATTGATTAGAAACAATTGTGTCTGTATTTCCAAATTGGGCGACAAAATTCGGAACAACACGATAAAAAGTTCCATCTTCGAAAAAATTGTATTTAACCAATTGATAAAAACGATCAACAGCTTTTGGCGATAACTTTCTTTCAACTTCGATATCAATATTTCCTTTTGTTGTTTCAAATCGAGCAACAAAATTTTCTGGCGCTTGTTTTGTTGTCCATTTTTTATGAAAAACCGTTTTGCTAGAAGTACAAGCCGAAAGCGTAATAAGTGTAAATAATGTTAAAGTAATTTGTTTCATGTTTTAATTTTGTGGATTAAACTTAAACAAAAAACGACACTTAGCGTAAGTGTCGTTTCATTATTTTTGCAATTCTTGTTCAATTTTAAAAAACCATTCTGTTTTCTGGTTATAAACTTCCGCTTCGGCAAGCATATAATGTGCTTCTTTGGTTTCTTCATATTTCACGCGATCCATCGTTTCTGGGTTGAAAGGCGGTAAAGGTTGCACTTCTGCACTAAAAGTTTTGGTGTGGCCTTTATATGTAAATGTTTTGGTGATAATTTCTTTTTCCATTGTCTTTTAATCTTTGGTAAAAATACAACTTTTGCAACGGAGAATTTACATTCGGAATAATTTAATTTTTAGGCTGAATTATTTTTTGATAAATAGTAATTTTGCAGCTATATGATTACTCAAAATAATTCTAATCAACAACAAGTTCTTGTCGTTTCTTCGTTTGATGAACTTGTACATACAGCTTTTTCTGGGAAAAATAATGCGATAAATTGGCGGCGAAATTTAGAAGGTGATTTTGAGGAAATTGTGAATCAATTGATTTTAAAGGATGATATTACTGTTATTTCTATTGCTGATTTGAATGATTTAGATTTATCTAATGAAGGAATTAAAGCGAGAAATATTTTGATCAATGATTTACAACAATTAACTGTTTTTGGCGCTTCGCCAACTTTAAACTTACTGAAATGTTATGAACGCGATACTGAATTTGATTTTATTTCGACAGATGTTTATTCATTTCACGTTGATCGTTCGCTAATTCCTACGGATACTTTTTTGTGCACTTACTATGGCGCTTCCAGTGATATTGTTGCAAATGAAGATGTGGAACAAAAAATTTTGATTCCAGAAATTAGAGAAAAACTATTCGAATTATATGATGGATACATTGATGGTTTTGAAGATTTTTTGAAAGAATATTTCTTTGATTTGCATTATCAAATTCGTCCAGGTGTTGAACCAATTAATTTAGGATTAGGAAATCTTTGGCGATTGGCAGTTGATCATCCAGAACAAAAAGTTTTGCCTTGTGTACATCGCGCGCCGAAAGAAAATAAAGATGAATATCGATTATTGTTAATCTGTTAGGAATAAATTAATCAAATAACTATTAATAAAAATTATATAATTTAGATTCAAAAGATTAGGCTTTTGAATGAAGTCAAGCTTTTATTATTACAATGGTTTCACTAAATTTGCGTACATTTATTGATGAATAATTATTGTTAATTTAATTTCTATTATTATGAACAAAGAATCAGATATACTAAAATTAGAAGAAGCAGGAGCGTTAAATCGTTTAGCTAAATCTGCATCACAAGCTGCAATTAGAGTTTCAGAAGCATTAGATTTATCAGTTCAATATGTTCAAGGAAATCGAATCATCGAGAGAAAACCTAATGGAGAAATTAAGGTGATTAAAACAATAGATCGAATAAAAGTTCCAGCTGAATTGAAAAAAGGAGCTAAATTATGTCTAAAATAAAACGTTTACGCGTTTTTGCTGGTCCAAATGGATCTGGAAAGTCTACTTTATTCGATTCAATCTCATCAAAATTTAATGCTGGATATTTTATTAATTCAGATTTGATTGAGAAAGAAATTTCTTTAAAAGGTTTTATTGATTTGGATCGATATGAACTAAAACTTACCGAAAAAGATTTTGAAGATTTTAAAACTGAACCTGCTTCAGTTTCATTATTCGAAAAAGCAAATAACGAAGGAAAAGCAATTGATGTGCAGTTTCGAAATAATGTTTTGGTTGATAAATCTAAATCTACACATAGTTACGAAGCGTCTTTTATTACTTCATTTATTCGAAAACACTTATTGATTAAAGGTAAATCTTATTCATTTGAAACGGTAATGAGTCATCCTTCTAAAATTGATGAAATAGTGGATGCTAAAAATCGTGGTTTCAAAACATATATGTATTTTGTCTGTATTGAAGATCCTTTGATTAATATTTCTCGAATTGAAAATAGAGTAGAAAAAGGTGGTCACGCTGTACCAGATGAAAAGGTGATTAAACGATATCATTCTACTTTAATGAATTTATTTCCAGCTTTAAAAATTGTAGATAAAGGCTATATTTTTGATAATTCAACTCAAGAAATGAGATTATTTGCACAAGTTAAGAGAAATGAACTTGAAATAGTTTCGGATAAAGTTCCAAATTGGTTTATAAAACAACTGCAATAAAAATTTTATCTTTGTAATTATAATGGTACAAATGGACGAATTCCAATTTAAAACGCCATTTATTACAAAGATTACATCAAATACTATGGATTTACAAGATCAATTAAAAAATCTTTTTCCTGATCATATACCTGAGCCAGAAGAAGTATCAAATGAAGAACAACATGAGTTATGGATTCAGAAAGAACCATTGATTTGTAAGTTTGAGAAACGAAAAGGGAAAATAAATACAATTATAGAAGGTTACGAAGGAGAAACAGAAGATTTCAAACTTTTAGCAAAAGAAATTAAGCAATTTTTGGGTGTTGGAGGTAGTTTTAAAGACGAACAAATCATCATTCAAGGAGATTATCGCGATAAGATTATGGCTTTCCTGAAAGATAAAGGATTTAAAGTGAAAAGAGTAGGTGGTTAATAATTTCTTTACAATTATTACTGATAAAAATTGTATATTGTTCTCTTATTTTTAATTATAAAATCATGAGTAAAGCAGCATCAGAATTAGTTTTAAATGCAGACGGAAGTGTTTACCATTGTAATATAAGACCAGAGCATTTAGCAGATACTATTATAACTGTTGGTGATCCAAATCGTGTCGAAAAAGTTTCAAGACATTTTGATACAATCGAGCAGACAGCAAGCAAAAGAGAAATTGTGACGCATACAGGAACGTTGAATGGTAAACGTTTAACAGTTATTTCGACTGGTATGGGAACGGATAATATTGATATTGTTTTATCTGAGTTAGACGCTTTGGCTAACATCGATTTGGAAACTGGTGAGATCAAAAAAGATTTCAGAAAATTATCATTTGTTCGTATGGGAACTTCTGGAGCTTTGCAAGCGGATATTCCTGTTGATAGTTTCGTTATTGGTTCTCACGGTTTAGGTTTAGATGGACTTTTGCATTATTATGTTGGGAGCGAAGCGATAATGAATAAAGAGGTAGAAGATGCTTTTATCAAACATGTTGATTGGTCGCCGAATAAAGCGCGTCCATATTTAGTAAAAGGATCTGATTTGTTATTAGATAAATTAGCTTCTGAAAAAACAATTCAAGGAGTAACGGCTACAGCTTGTGGTTTTTACGGACCTCAGGGACGTTATTTGAGATTACAACCAAATCCAGCCGATATTAATGAGCGTTTAACAACTTTTAATTACGAAGGTTTAAGAATCTCTAATTTCGAGATGGAAACTTCTGCAATTTATGGATTATCAGCGATGATGGGACATGAAGCATTGTCGATAAATGCAATTGTTGCAAATAGAATTTTAGGTGAATTTAGTGCCGATTCTTACAAAGCTGTTGATGCAATGATTGAATATTCGTTAGAAAGATTAACAAAATAATTTCGGAATCATATAAAACAAAAGCTCGAGAATTTTCTCGAGCTTTTTTGATATTATATGGTTTTGAAATTTTAATTCAAATTCATTAATTCTTTTGCTTGATTGATTGCTGCGTCTGTTAATTCTGAACCAGAAATCATTTGAGCAATTTCTTCTAAACGTTGTTGTTGAGATAATTCAATCACATTTGTTTGCGTTGTTTCGTCTACAACTTCTTTGTAAACTTTTAGCTGATAATTTCCTTTTGAAGCAACTTGCGGCAAATGCGTAATTACTAAAAGTTGCATATTTTCTGCCATTTTTTGCATTACTTTTCCTGTTTCATTCGCAACTTTTCCGGAAATTCCTGTATCAATTTCATCTAAAATTAACGTTGGTAAATGTTGATGTGTTGCCAATAATTTTTTAATTGCCAACATCAATCGAGAACGCTCTCCTCCAGAAACAGATTTTTCAAAAATACGAGGTTCCATTCCTTTATTTGCTGAGAATAAAAACAAAACTTCATCTTTTCCAGTTGCTGTAAAATCTGCTGTTTCGTTTAATTGAATCGTTAATTGAGAATTTTCCATTCCCAATTGTGACAAAGTATTCAAGATATTTTTTCGGATAATTTCGATAGAAGAAAATCTATTTTTTCTAATTTTAATTGATTGTTTTTCAAGTTTTTCTGAAATGGAATTCAATTCTTTATTTAAGTGAATAATTAAATCACTCAAATTATCAAAACCAGATGTTTGACTTTCTAATTCATCACGTTTTGCAATTAATTCTTCAACAGAAGTCTCATTATGTTTTCGTAATAATTTATGAATCAAATCGTAACGATCAGTAATTTCTTGTAATCTTTCAGGATTAATTTCAGTCGAATCTATCAAATTACTCATTTCACCAGAAATATCTTGCAATTCTATTTTTGATGAAATCAATCGCTCATAAATCGAATTGTATTGTGAATTATAATCCGAAATTTTATTCAATTTATTGCTTGCTTCATTCAATTGAGAAATGATTCCCATTTCTGGATGTTCCAAAAATTGGTAAGTTTCATTCAAAGTCGAAATAATTTCTTCTACATTTGATAAAGATTTTATTTCGATTTCCAATTGTTCTAATTCCTCATTTTTTAGCGAAGCATTGTTCAATTCTTCCCACAAATGCAATTTATATTCTAAATCTTGCGATTGATTTTCTAAAGAATTTTGAGCATCTTTTATCTTTTTCTTTGTTGAAATATAGTGGTTAAAATCTTTCTTATATTCTTTTAATAAGTCTTTGTTTTCTCCGTAAATATCCAACATCGAAAGTTGAAAATCAGCTTCAAAGATTTTAGGGGTATTAAATTGAGAATGAATATCAATCAATAACTCTGATAATTCCTGTAAAATAGAGACTTTAACAGGTGTATCATTGATAAAAGCACGCGATTTTCCAGAAGGTAATAACTCTCTTCTCAAAATAGATTCGTCTTCGTAATCCAAATCATTTTCTTCGAAAAAATCATTTAATTCAAGATTTTTAATCTCAAAAACAGCTTCGATAATACATTTTTCATCAATATTTTTCAAGGCTTTTAAATCGGCACGTTCGCCTAAAACTAATTTTAAAGCACCTAACAAAATCGATTTTCCAGCACCCGTTTCACCGGTAATTGTGGTCATACCTTGATGAAAATCAATCTCCAATTGATCGATAATGGCAAAATTATTAACGCGAAGAGTTTTTAACATTTACTTTTTCAATTTATTCCAATAATTGTCGTTGTATTTTGGCGCGATTGAATTTAAAATTCCTTTCAGTTTCTCGATATTCACCGTAGAAACCTGTCCGCCTGAAAATACTTGACTAATTTCGCTATTTTTTGCTGTTAAGAAAAGTTCTAAAGGATAAAATTGAGAATAATTTCCTCTTTGGTAAAATTCTAATTGCAATAATGTATTTCCAATCGCATTTTTCCCACGAACTTCGTTCTCAGACATAATGTCTAAGCCGTTTCTATGATATTGATAGATGATATTTCTAAGTGTAGAATTATCCGATTTTAGAATATTGTTAATTAACGCAGAACGCGATTTTATTCCATCTAATTCGCTCCAACCAGAGAAATTATTATTTGCTTGACCGAAATCTGCAATTTTTTTCGCCATTTTGAAATACTCTGTTCCTCCTTCTTTCGCAAACGTATCTGCATCATATCCCAAAACCAAATAAATGTAATACGTCATTACATCTGTCAAATTTTTTCCACTGAATTTACGATCATTGAAAATTAACTCTTCAGATTCTTGGTATTGAAACGTAAAATTATCGTCAGATAAATTAAGAACAGGCGTATAGTACGTTGAGTTAAAAACAGGACGACGAGATTGTACCAAAATAGTACCTTTCATTCTGTTTCCCTCACGTTCCGTTACATTGATGACGAAACTAGCTTCAATTCTTTCGTATGTTTTTAAACGATCATTTGTCCATTTTGTTGAATTAATAAACGTTTTTAATGATCTTTCTAAAGTTTGATAAACCTGTGTATTAGATCCCTGAACCTGAGAATAATCGACTTTTACATCTGCAATAATATTTTGCGAGAAAGCCGAAATAGCTAAACACGACGAAAAGAAAATTGAGGCTAATTTCTTCATAATAAATTTTATAACTTATTTAAAATGACATTCAAAATATCTTTTGCAACATCTGTTTTTGATTTTGCATCAAATTGTTGCATCGATAAATCTTTATCAATAATTGTAATTTTGTTTGTATTCTTCTGAAAACCAGCTTCTTTATCTTGCATCGAATTAAGAACAATAAAATCAAGATTCTTTTTGGCTAATTTTTTCTTTGCATATTCTTCTTCGTTATTCGTCTCTAATGCAAAACCAACCAATAATTGATGTGTTTTGATTTCGCCTAACGATTTTAGAATATCAGGATTTTTCACCAATTCGATAATTAAATTATCATCGTTTTCTTTCTTAATTTTATGCTCAGCCATTTTTTTTGGACGATAATCTGCAACAGCCGCTGACATTACCACAGCATCAGCATCAGCAAAATTAGCGTACATCGCTTCGTACATATCACGAGCAGAAACAACATTTATTCGATCGATAGGAAAACCTGTAACAGATTCGTGACTTGGACCACTAACCAAGGTAACTTTTGCACCCAAATTAGCAGCAGCTTTTGCAATCTCGAATCCCATTTTTCCCGAAGAATAATTACCTATAAAACGAACAGGATCTAAGTTTTCGTATGTAGGACCAGCAGAAACTACTACTTTTTTTCCGTGAAGTGGGAGAGTAGCTTCGATTGTACTTTCCAAAAACGCAATAATGTTTTCAGGTTCAGCCATTCTACCTTCTCCAATTAATCCACTTGCTAATTCACCAGCTTCGGCAGGAATACAAATATTTCCGAAAGATTCTAATTTAGCAATATTTTCTAAAGTTGATGGATGTTTGTACATATCCAAATCCATTGCTGGAGCAAAATATACAGGACATTTAGCCGAAAGATAAGTAGCTAAAACCAAATTATCACACGTTCCATCTGCCATATGAGAAAGTGTATTTGCTGTACAAGGTGCAATAATCATATAATCTGCCCAAAGTGCATATTCTACATGATTATTCCAATCACCTTTATCGCCAAAAAACTCCCATTCAACTGGATGTTTGGAAAGCGTGGAAAGTGTAAGTGGGGTAACGAAGTTTTGAGCTTCTGGTGTCATAATAACTTTGACATCTGCTCCTTTTTTGATAAGCCCTCTAACAAGAAAAGCGGCTTTGTAGGCCGCTATTCCGGCAGAAACTGCCAAAAGAATTTTTTTACTATGTAAAACAGACATTATTTATCCTCATTTGGATTTCTGTAATATACGTCATTGTCTAACCATTCCTTAACCGCAATAGAAGTCGGTTTTGGTAATCTTTCGTAAAATTTTGAAACTTCGATTTGCTCTCTGTTTTCAAAAACTTCTTCTAAAGAATCTGTATGTGCAGCAAACTCATCCAATTTCTGAATTAATTCAGTTTTCATTTCTTGGTTAATTTGTTCTGCTCTTTTACCCATAATTACAATCGATTCGTATAAGTTTCCTGTTTTCTCATCGATTTTATTACGATCATAAGTTTGTGTTGTTGGTGCTGCACCGATATCCTTGAAATTCATAATGAAAGAATTTTATATATTTTACTATTATTTATTATTTTGCTCTTTGCTTAATTCAGCTTGATCAGCTTCAAATTTCTTTTTAGCTACTTCTATATCAGCTAATTGTTTTTTAGTCTCAACCATATCTTTGTCGATTTTCTCCATCAATTTATCAGCTTCTGCTTTAAATTTTGTTTGCGGATAATATCTTGTTAACAAAAGATATTGCGTTCTGGCATCTTGTAAACGTAAATCTTTGTTCTCGATACGAGAGAAATTTAACGCCAATTCTGTTTTAGAACGTAATGAATACATCATTGCTTCTTCACGAAATTTAGAATCTGGATATTCATCAACCATATTGTCAAAAGAAACTCCAGCAGCCTTATATTTCATTGTTTTGTAATAAACTTTAGAAATTTCGAAAGACTTTAATTCTAATTTTTGTCTAAGTTCTGTAATATAATTATTCGCTTCTGCAACGTGTGCTGATTCTGGATACGAATTGATAAATCCTTGTAACTCACTGATTGCTGTGTACGTACTTGTTTGATCCAAGTCATATTTTGGCGAATCTTTGTAATAAGAAAATGCCGATTTGAATAAAGCTTCTTCTGCACGGCTATCCATAGGATAAGCTCCTGCAAAGCTTTTGAATTGATGTCCTGCTAAACGGAAACTTTTTTCGTTAAAGTTACCTTGTGCCATATTATAGGCAATGTCCGCAGATTTTTCTGTTCCTACAAATGATGTAGAAATTTTTTCATACAATTCGTTTGCCAAATCATATTTACCATCTTGATACAATTGTGTAGCCAATGTAAAGATTTCGTCTTTATCCGTACTTTTCATCGCTTTGTTATAGGTCTTGTTACAAGACACTAAAGAAGCGCCAATTAAAACTACTAAGCTTAGTTTTTTAAACATTCTGCAAATTTAATAAAATTTGAGGACTAAAGTATAAAATATTTTTTTCTTATCCTCTTAATAAAATCTCAAAGTTTTGATTTATTCCGCTGTTGTGTCTGTACTTAATGTAACTATATCACGATCAAATAGATATAAACCTCCTTTGTCAGATCCAATCATTTCTAGCTTATCTAAGATATTTCTTGCTAATTTTTCTTCTTCAATTTGCTCAGAAACATACCATTGCAAGAAATTGTGAGTTGAATAATCTCTTTCTTCTAATGTTAAGCCTACAATTTCGTTAATTGATTCAGAAACAAAGCATTCGTGGTTTAAAATTGCAGTAAAAACTTCTTTCAATGTTGTGAAATCTTGTTTTGGTTCTTCAATTTGTGGAACAAACGCTTTTCCGCCTCTTTCGTTAATAAATTTAATTAATTTTAACATATGCATACGTTCTTCGTCTGCATGCGAGTACAAGAAATTTGCAGTTCCTTCTAAACCTTTCACTTCAGCCCAAGAAGCCATAGCTAAATATAATTGAGAAGAATCTCCTTCTAATTTGATTTGTTTGTTTAATGCGTCTAATATTGTATCTTTTATCATAGCTTTATTTTTTTAGATGTTTGATAATAATTGGTTAATTTTTGTTGTCAAGTTAGCTGATGCTGGAACTAAAGGTAATCTTGTAAATGGTTTACAAATGCCTTTGTTATCTAAAACAGCTTTTATTCCGCAAGGATTTCCTTCCTCGAAGATAGCACGTGTAATTTCTACAACTTTGTAATGACCTTCGTAAGCAGCAACAACTTCTTTGTTGATTGCTTTGCGAATCATATCTGTAAAAACAGTTGGAACACCTTGTCCAATAACAGAAATAACACCAGAACCTCCAGCTAAAGTCATTGGAACAGCGAATTCATCATCACCAGAAATAATATTGAAATCTTCGCGTGTATTTTTACGGATAATATCTGTTGATTGTAAGAAATCTGGTGAAGCTTCTTTAATCGCAACAATATTTTTGAATTCATTTGCTAAACGAATTGTTGTATCTGCTGAGATATTAGAACCCGTTCTACCAGGAACATTATACAAAATAATGTTGGCGTCTGTACTTTCTGCAATCGCTTTATAATGTTGATAAATCCCTTCTTGATTTGGTTTATTATAATAAGGAGAAACCGTAAGAACTGCGATATAATCACTCAAATCTGTTTCTTGATATCCATTAATAACTTCTGCCGTATTGTTACCTCCAATACCCAAAACCATCGGAACACGATTAGCATTCGCCTTCTTTATTGTTTCGATTACCTGTTTCTTTTCATCTTTTGTAAGTGTTGCTGCTTCTGCAGTAGTTCCTAAAATAACTAAATACTCAACACCGCCATCGATACTATAGTTTACTAAATTTTCTAATGCAGTATAATCTACGGTACCATCTTGTTGAAAAGGCGTAACCAAAGCAACTCCTGTCCCAATTAATTGTTTCATCTTTTATAAATGTTATTAAATCTAATACTAAGTTAAAATTCGGAATTATATCTTGAATAATCAAATAATAGTGCTAATCTATAATTGGTCTTAGATAAAATCCAAAATCTTTCAAAAATAGCGATTAATTTATAGGAATAAAATTAATTTAAGCCAATGTTTTATGATTTTACTTATAAAAAAAAGCCACTCAAAACGAGTGGCTCATATTATTTCTAACTTTAGATTAGTTAAATGTATATTTAAATCCTAAAGAAAAACGACCAGCTTCAAAATCTGAATCATTTGATAATCTCCAATCAGGCTTCCAATCAAAATGTAAAGCCAAAGGAGCAGATGGAATTTTATATTCTAAACCTGCTTGTGGACGAATACCAAATATTGTTTTATCTTCATAATATCCTTTATCTACAAAAGTTAATTGAGGTCCAACCCCTACATACCATCCTAAGCCATTTGTACCAGAAAAAGGTTGATTATATGTATAATCTGCACCTAAAACAGTAACATGATCTCCAAACATCACCTGTACATTACCAGCGTTTTTACCATCAAAAGAGTGTTTGAATTGTGGACCTACTAATGTTTCTCCATCTCCTAAATCTACAACAACACCTAAAGCATTTTTATAGTTTTGAGCATTTACTTGAGAAATTCCTAATGCCATTACAGCAACTAATAATACTTTTTTCATTTTTATTAAATTTTCAGTTTTTAACTTTGTTATACCATCTATTTTACAAAAAGCGTGCAAATGTTATCTTAATGTTAAGTTTTAACATTTTTAATCGAATAATAATTATATATATTGCTTTGTATGAGTAAGATATTTGGTTAATTTAAAATCATTCTAAAGTTTAAACTTTTACATTATTCTCTTAAAAAAGTTAATTTTGTAGAAACAAAACAATAATGATTAAAACTGTAATTTTCGATATGGACGGCGTAATCGTCGATACAGAACCAGTACATAAATATGCTTATTTCGAACATTATAAAGAACTGAATATTCCAGTTACGGAAGAATTATTTGCTACATTTACAGGACAATCGACAAAGAATGTTTATCAAATTCTGAAAGATAAATTCGATTTGAAAGAAGAAGTGAACGATTTGGTTTTGAGAAAACGTACCATCTTTAATGAAGCTTTTGACACAAAACCAGATTTATATTTGATTGACGGTGTAGAGAAGTTGATTAAAGATTTATACAATAATGGAATCGAACTGATTTTGGCGTCCTCGGCTTCAAAATCGACAATTGATCGAGTTTTTAATCGTTTTGAGTTGAATCAATATTTTACACATAAAATTTCTGGCGAAAACTTTCCGAAGTCAAAACCAGATCCTGCTATTTTTCTACATGCAGCTGATTTGGCTAAATCTAAACATGCTGAATGTATAGTTATCGAAGATAGTAAAAACGGAGTGGAAGCGGCTTCCCGTGCGAATTTGTATTGTTTAGGTTACAAAAGTGCAAATTCGAAACAACAAGATATTTCAAAAGCAAATTGTATTGTAGATGATTTTAATGCGATTGATGCAAATTTTATTAAAGAATTTGAATTAACAATTTAAGATTAATCAATAATCTTAAATTGTTTCATTAAGAAAATGGCATTCATCATTTTGGTTGTGCCTTTTCTTAATTTATAATCTGAATAATAATTGTTGTCCACGTTTTTTAATTCGAAACAATAATTAATAATATGATCCCGGTTTTCACCTTCCATTTTCGTTAATTCTAAATCGTGAGTAGCGATAAAACCAATCAATTTTGTGGGAGATTTAATCAATTTTTCTAAAAATTTTTGTGAACCAATTAGTTTATCTTCTGAATTTGTTCCTTTTAAAATCTCATCTAAAATGATGATTTGTGGTTGATCATTTTCTAAACGTTCAATCAAAATTTTCAATTTATTAATTTCATTTTTGAAATAAGAATCGCCAGAAGACAAATTATCAACCGTTCTGATACTTGTAAATAAATCCATTGGGTAAAACGACATTTTTTCTGCACTCACTTTTGCGCCGTTCATCGCTAAAACCAAATTTGTTCCAACTGTTCTTAAAAATGTACTTTTTCCAGCCATATTTGCCCCTGTAATAATCGCAATATTGTTTGGACGATTTGTTTCAAAATCATTTTTTATAACTGTTTTTTCATCTAATAAAGGATGAAAACCATTCGTAATTTTTAATTCATAAGGTTCTTCAACAATTTCTGGATACGTAAACATTTTGTATTTATCATTAAACAAAGCAAACGACACAAAAGCCTCTAATTTAGCCAATTCATCTAACCAAGGTTTGATTTGATGAACCGTTTTTTGAATTTCATTTTCAAATTTGATCGAATAATGTAAACGCCACAAGAAAAATGTATTCAACACAAATCCGACAATTGGGAAATTTGCTGCATCTAAAGTTTCTTTTGTTGAAGAAATTGTCTTGATTAAATCCGATGATTTGAAAGGATTTACAAATGTATTTTGAATTTCTACATTTAGTTTTGATTCAAAATTTTCATTTTCTATATGTCGAAAAACTTCATATAAATTATCCAATTCATCTGCTTTCATTGTCGTATAAGCCACAATTCGTCTTAGTTGTTGCTTATAAAATATGTAAATTGCATTCGAAACAATGACTGCACCTAAAATCCAATAAAAAACAATTTCTTTCGGAAAACCAATAATTGCTAAAGCGATAAAACACAAAATATTCAGAACAGAAAAGATGAGTGGAAATAATTTTATTGAATCAGTATTGAATACACGATTTTCGAACACAAAAATTGAAAATTGATTCATGTTTAATCGCTTTGTAAATGTCAAAAATGTCACAATCCAATTTCTTTTTTCAGCCAATTCTGTAAATGCATTTTGTCTATCAATAATTTCTGATTTGTCTAAAATCAAATTCGATAAAAAATGTTTCAACTGTAAATTTCCAATTCGAGTTTGCGTTTTATTGATTCGATTGAAGATTGAATTTCCTTCCAAAATATCTAAATCTTTGTTGTAAACATTATTGAATTGAGAATTATCTTCAACAAATTGATCGATAGAATCATCCGTTTTTATTTGATTAATAATTTCTAATGCTTGAATTGAATAATTGAGTTGCGAAGAAATTTTAGAAGTTTTAACTACTAAAACGATGAAAACAATAAATAAAATAGAAGAAATAATCAAATACAAATTGTTGCTCGACGTAACATAAAGCAAGAATAATACAATTGAAATAATAAATGCAACAAGTCTGATATTGCTGATTTTATTCTTTTTAGATTTCAATATATTAAAATCATTTTGTAGTTTTTCTTCTATTTTTAGATAGTCTTCCATTCTTAATTTTATTTCTGATTAAAGGTAGTGGTATAAATAATAAAAGAGCGAAATTTCGCTCTTTTAAATTGTTGTTTATATAATTGTATGAATTACAACACTTTTATTTCGAATACTTTTTCATCATTCAAATAACCTTCTAAGGTATCTTTTGAATTGATTTTAGAAACTCCCGCTGGTGTACCAGTAAAAATTAAATCACCTTTTTTCAAGGTAAAATATTTAGAACATTCAGCAATTAAGGTATTGATATGAAAAATCATATCTTTTGAATTTCCTGTTTGTACATTTTCTCCATTTCGATCTAATTTGAATGTAAGATTTTCTAAATCAAAATTTTCTTTTGGATGAAAATCAGAAGCAAATGCAGAACCATCAAAAGCTTTCGCAATTTCCCAAGGAAAACGCTTTTCTTTCAATTCTTGTTGTACATCGCGCGCTGTAAAATCAATTCCTAAACCGATTTCTGAAAAATAACGATCTGCAAATTGAGGTTGAATCATTTTTCCAACTCGATCAATTTTAATTACAATTTCCGTTTCAAAATGAACTTCTTTCGTAAAACTTGGAATAACAAAAGGAAAACCCTTTCTTAAAATGGCCGAATCTGGTTTCATAAAAAACATAGGCGATTCTGGAATTGGATTATCTAATTCTTTTGCATGTTCGACGTAATTTCGTCCGACACAAATAATTTTCATCGCTTAAAAACCGTTTTGTAATTTGATTCGAGTAAAAACTTTCTTTGTATATAAAGGAAAATCGGCATTCTGAATCCACGCATAATAACCTGGATCTTTCGCAAAGATATCCGTCACAACTTGTCCTTTATACTTGCCAAACGAAATAATTTCTTGGTCTTTATCATTGTACTGAATAAATCCAGCTAAATCAGCCGTTTTGCGTTGAGAAGAAAATTCGCTCAAAAATTTATTGTCATTTTCAAGCTCGTCATATTTCTCGATTTGCGCCATCAAAACTTCGTAAGTCGCAATTGTATCAGCTTCCGCAGAATGTGCATCAATCAAATCTTTATCGCAATAATACTTATAAGCAGCGCTTAAATTGCGAGGTTCCATTTTATGATAAATCACTTGCACATCAATTGGACGATGTTTTGATAAATCAAAATCAAAACCATTACGTAATAATTCTTCTGCTAAAAGTGGAATATCAAAACGATTTGAATTATATCCTGCCAAATCAGAATCTTTAATCATTTCCATAATCGCAGGGGCAAGTTCTTTGAAAGAAGGCGCATCGGCAACATCTTCGTCAGAAATTCCGTGGATTAAAGTTGTTTCTGGTGGAATTGGAATTCCAGGATTAACTTTCCAAGTTTTTACTTCTTTTGAACCGTCTGTCAAAGCTTTCACGATAGAGATTTCAACAATACGGTCTTTTGAAACATTAGTTCCAGTTGTTTCTAAATCAAAGAAACAGATATTTTTAGTTAATTTCATTTTGTAATTTCTTTTCTAAAAATGATTGAGATAAGGATGTACAATAAGATGATTAGCGGAATTGCAGCAACTTGCAACCAAGCCACTAAACCTAATGTAATGATTAAGAAAATATATTTATAATAATTTTCTGCCCAACTCAATCCTTTAAATTTTAAGGCAAATAATGGTAAATCGACAATTAATAAAACACTAAATACAATAGAAACGGCAATTAATAAATACGGATCAAGAGATGGATTTATAATTTGTCCATTATTGTAATAGATAGAAAATAATGAGAAAATAAATAAGGTATTTGATGGTGTTGCCAAACCTTTGAAATACGTTGCTTGATCTTCATCTAAATTAAATTTTGCTAATCGTAACGCCGAAAAAGCAGGAACTAAAAAAGCAAATAATGAAATTGCAGCAATTTTTAAATTCTCATTTTCATAAATAAAATCAGTTGAAAAATGATTAAACATCGAAAATAACATCAATCCTGGTACAACACCAAACGAAATACAATCTGCCAAAGAATCCAATTCTTTTCCAATCGGGCTACCAATATTCATTAGTCGTGCAACCATTCCGTCCAAAAAATCAGCAACTAATGAAATCAACATCAAAACCATCACAATTGTAACTGTGGTAGTTGTGATTTGAGCATTGCTCGAAATCATGAAAATGGCTGATAATACACCACATGAAAGATTAAGTAGTGTTAGAAAATTTGGAATTGTAAATAATTTCATAAATGAATTTTTCATCGCAAAAATACAAACAAAAATTAATCTGAATCCTTTTTAAACACAATAAAACCACTATTTTTGAGTTTTTATATTCGTAATTCATCAATTTTGAAAAAGACATTCCTTATATTATCTGTTCTGGCAAGTCAATTTGCTTTTTCTCAAACCACACGCAAATATTCGAACGAGTTTTTGAATATTGGTGCAGATGCGCGCTCGTTTGCAATGGGTAATGCGGTTGTGGCGAATATTGGAAATGCAAATGCGGCTTATTGGAATCCTGCTGGATTAACGGAAATTACCTATGATTGGGAAGCTGCAGCAATGCATGCTGAATATTTTCAGTCGATTGCAAAATTTGATTATGCGGCGGTTGCAATTCCGTTGAGAGAAAGTAATTCTACGATTGCATTTTCGTTTACACGTTTTGGTGTTGATAATATTTTGAATACAACAGAATTGATTGATAATCAAGGAAATATTAATTACGATAAAATCTCTAAATTTTCTACAGCAGACTATGCTTTAACAATGTCTTATGCGGGAAATGTCTTTAATAATAAAGATATTCAGTTTGGTGCAAATGCTAAAATCGTTTATCGACATATTGGGAAATTTGCGCAAGGATTTGGTTTCGGTTTAGATCTTGGTTTGCAATATCGTACCGATAATAAAATGTATTTTGGTTTGATGGCACGAGATATTACAACAACTTTCAATGCGTGGAGTATCAATAAACAAAAGGTAAAAGAAATCACGATTGACGAACCAAATAATGAAGGTGAGCCAACAATTTTGAATGATTTACCTGGAGAGAATATCGAATTAACAATGCCTAAATTGCAATTTGGAGTTGGAAAACGTTTTGATTTTAATGAACGAGTTTCGTTATTGGGAGAGGTTGATATGAATATCGAATTTCAACAAACGAATGCCGCAATTTCTGGAAAAGGATTTTCGATTTCGCCACAAGTTGGTCTTGAATTAGGTTATGATGACATGGTTTTTGTACGTGGAGGATTGAACAATTTACAGAAGATTTCGCAATTTGATGGAAAAGATAAAACTCAAATTCAGCCAAATGTTGGGGTAGGTTTCAAATACAAAGGAATCTCGATTGATTATGCTTTGACAAACTTTGGAGACAGCGGTTTAGGATTATATTCTAACATTTTCTCAGTCCGTTTCGAGATGGATAAATGGAGATAAATAAGTTTTACTCATAATTATATTGATAGGTATATTTTTCTGAATATTGATATTTTATACTCTGTCAAGTGTTTCCAAAAGCGTTTTGGCATCATTTGGATTAGTAACATCGAATTTTTCCTTGTTTCAATTGTTGTCCAATTAAAATAAGACTTCCACAATTCTTGGTATAAATTCTCTTTTACATCAAAATAATAATTAAAGGTAAAACATTATATTTTGGATCAGTTTTCGCAAAAAATAAATCTTAATTAATCTTTTCAAAACGAATAAATATCGCTGAAAAAGTTTAACAAAAAATTTAATCGTACTCCAAATTGATTAAAAGTTCAGTTTTTAATCGGCTGATAAAATTACAATCTAATTCAGAAAGAAGAATATCAATTAGTTGAGATAAAAAATCGCGATTAATATAATTAAATACAAAGGTTTTTTCATTGGTCATAAAATAAAAATCAAAATGACTAAAATAACCTGAAATTGATTTAATCTCTAATGCTGGAAGTTCTTCGGGTTGAAAAAAATCGCTTAATTTTGCACGATAATCATGAATTTTTTTGATAGAATTTGAAGTAATATCAACATATTCTAAGTTTAAATCTTCAATCTCATCTGAATAAAATTGAAATAAAAATTCGTTTTTAGGATAATCATTTATGTACAAATTGAAACGATTATCTTTTTGGTATAACTGAAAAAGTCGATTAAATTCTTGCACATTATTGATCATAATAGATGAAGTTAAATAATTGATTAAAATAAATTTAAAAATATTTAGTTAAATAATCAAATAAAAAAGAGCCAAATTAGTTTTGGCTCTTGAATTTTAGTAACGTATTGTCCTTGTCGTATTTGAAATTGGTTGATCAATATCTTTTACAAATTGCGTTCGTTTGACCCAATTTTTGTGATTATCGTATTGATATTTAATCGTTGATATATTCTTTACTTTTCCTGTTTCATCAATCACCGTTTCTTCGATAATATTATTGTTTTCATCAAATTTTCGCACATATTTATTGACTTGTTTATTGTTTTTGTCCACATAAGTTTCCTCTATTGGATTGCCTTTCGCGTCATTCTTATAATTCAACGTATAAGTTCCTTGGTTATATTTTACCAATGTTTTGACTAAAAATCCATTTTGATATTCAAACGTTTTTTCGATAAAAACATCCGAATCTTCCAATAAATTAGTTTCTCTTTCGTAAGTTATATTCTGATTTTGATCTAATTTATATTCCGTTTTAGAAACATTGACATCATTTTCGCTCTTGGTGACAATGTAACCCTCTGTTGTATATTCGTAATCAAAATTGAAAACTAAACTTTCGTCATTGTTTTTCATTTCACTCGAAATCAATTTATTCGATTCATTATAATTAAATATTTCAGCAAAAGTTTTATTTCCAGCTTCATCAAAATAATCACGTTTTGTCGGATTACCATCTTTATTATACGTTGATTTTGTGTAATATTCCGTTTCATAACCTTCAATAAACTTCATGCGAATACGTGCTTTTTGCATCGATTCTTCGATAAAAGTTGGATTTCCTAAAACATCATTTTGTTGTAATTCAGATTTTTGAGCAAATGCAAAACCTGAAAATAATATGGTAATTAAAGCAATGTTTTTAAACATACGTTGTATTTTTTTATTCTTGAATAGAAAGATTAACCAAAATTAATCCAAAAATGTAAATTCCTTGATCTATTTAAAGGTGAACGTAAAAACTAGAACTTATATTTGAAAAAAATAAAAAAATGAGCACAAAATTTAAACTTTTAGGAAATCAACCAGCATTTATCGATTTATCATTGTTATTATTACGTATCGCAGTAGGAGGATTTATGTTTACACACGGATTCGGAAAATTGCAAAAATTAGTCAATGGAAATTTTGAATTTGGTGATCCAATTGGACTTGGACCAGAAATATCTTTGGGTTTAACGGTTTTTGCAGAAATTCTTTGTGCTTTTTTAGTTTTAGTTGGATTATTTACTCGTTTGGCGGTAATTCCACTAATCATTACAATGTTAGTTGCTGTATTTATCGTGCATGCAGATCATGATTTTGGTAAAAAAGAATTGGGATTATTCTACTTAATCAATTATTTAGTTATATTTTTATCAGGCGCAGGAAAATATTCTTTAGACAAATTGATACTTAAAAAATGATAAAAACATTAACCTATAGTTTATTGATTTGTTCTTCTGCATTATTTGCTCAATCAAAAAATATGAAAAACATTGTTTATACGCCATTAGCAAAGGCAGAATTAACATTAATAAAAGAAAAGAAATCCTATGATCCTTTTCGTGTTTTATTAACAACTTCGGATGCAGATACAAAAATCTTAAAATCAACTTCTATTGATATTGATCCAAAAGATCCATTAATCAAATTATTGGCCGATCGTATGTATGCAACGGTTCAAGACGAGGCAAGTAAAGGTGTTGGTATTGCAGCTCCACAAATTGGAATTAATCGCAACGCGGTTTGGGTGCAACGTTTTGACAAAGAAGGCGAACCTTTTGAGTTTATTATCAATCCAAAAATCACGTGGTATTCGGACATTGTTCGTCACGGTCGCGAAGGTTGTTTGTCTATTCCTGATATTTTCGGAAAAGTGTATAGAAGCTTGGTTCTTCGATTGGCATATTATGATTTGGATGGAAATTTTCATGATGAAACAGTTGAAGGTTTTACAGCGGTTATTTTTCAGCACGAATACGATCATTTAACAGGAACGTTATTTACAGATCGAATGAAAGAGCAAGAAAATCTAAATTACGTGAAAGCTGAAGTGATGAACGATGTTTTTTACTTGAAAAAGACTAGTTCTTTTACAGATGACGACGACGATGAAGATTAAAAATTTCTTAAAACCTAGAAATTATTATGCTTGGCATAGTTTTTAGTTTAATTTTGCAAAAACTTATTTAGAAAATTGTTAGCATACACTACATATAATCATCCAACGAGCACAGAATGGGTGACTTTTGTTCATGGAGCAGGAGGAAGTTCTACGATTTGGTTCAAGCAATTGCGTGAATTTCGCAAACATTTCAATGTTTTGTTAATGGACTTGAGAGGACATGGACGTTCTAAGAAAAACTTGAAAGCGCTTTTCGAAAAACGTTATACTTTCAAATCAGTTTCAAAAGATGTGATTGATGTTTTAGATCATTTAAATATCGATAAAACACATTTTGTTGGGATGTCTTTGGGAACGATTGTGATTCGACAATTGGCAGAAGATTATTCGGAGCGATTCAAATCAATGGTGATGGGAGGCGCAATTATGAAAATTAATTTTCAATGTCAATTTTTGATTAACGTTGGAAATACATTCAAACATATGTTGCCTTATTTAATCTTGTATCGAATTTTTGCTTTCGCTATCATGCCAAAGAATACGCACAAAGAGTCAAGGCTATTATTTATCAATGAGGCGAAGAAATTGTATCAAAAAGAATTTTTGAAATGGTTCAAACTCACTGCGGATGTCAATCCATTGCTAAAATGGTTTCGAAAAATTGAATTAAATATTCCGACTTTATATGTGATGGGAGCAGAAGATCATATGTTTTTGCCTTCGATTCAGGAATTAATAAAAGCACATACCAAACATTCAGAATTGATTGTTATCGAAGATTGTGGACATGTTGTGAATGTCGATCAACCACAAATTTTTAACGATAAAGTAATTGAATATATTCATCGAATTAAATAAAATAAACTAAAAAAAGCTTCNNAAGCTTTTTTTAGTTTATTTTGATCTTTTTTCTAACAAATCTGGGCGACGTTCTTTTGTACGTTCAACTGCTTTTTCATGCAACCATTCTTCAATTTTAGGAAAGTT
Source organism: Empedobacter sp. UBA5528 (assembly GCF_002426075.1). Taxonomy (NCBI): domain Bacteria; kingdom Pseudomonadati; phylum Bacteroidota; class Flavobacteriia; order Flavobacteriales; family Weeksellaceae; genus Empedobacter; species Empedobacter sp. UBA5528. The sequence goes on from NZ_DINY01000011.1 coordinate 27,875, forward strand.
ACCCGAAAGTAAAACATCAGGAACTTTTAGACCTTTATATTCGGCAGGACGCGTATAAATTGGTGGCGCTAACAAATCATCTTGAAACGAATCTGAAAGGGCAGAAGTCTCATCACCAATTACGCCAGGTAATAAACGAATAATAGAATCAGCCAAAATAATTGCGCCAAATTCTCCACCAGAAAGCACATAATCGCCAATCGAAATTTCTCTCGTCACATACATATCTCGAATACGTTGATCGATTCCCTTGTAATGTCCACAAATCATCATAAGATTTCCTTTCAACGACAAATCATTCGCAATTGTTTGATTCAACGTTTCACCATCTGGCGTCAAATAAATAATTTCATCATAAGTTCGTTCATCTTTCAATTTCGAAATCATTTTGTCCAAAGGCTCGCACATAATCACCATTCCAGAAGTTCCTCCGTACGGATAATCATCTACATGACGATAACGTCCTTTTCCAAAATCTCTCAAATCGTGAACATGAATTTCAGCTAAACCTTTGTCTTGCGCACGTTTCATAATCGAGGCAGAAAATGGACTAACTAATAATTCGGGTAAAACAGTGATAATATCTATTCGCATGCTGCAAAGATATTTGTTTAGCTACGTTTGAGCAAGTTTAAATCTATTTTTTGAATTTGATTGTTTTAATAGAATTTATAAATTCTTCTTGTGACTTTTCATCTAAATTGTAACCAATAAAATTAAATTTTGAAGTTGAGTTTTTAATAGTATCCATATAAACTGCAATTAATTTATGATGATTTGATTGTATAAGTTTTGCTTTTTGATGATCAATAACAATATAAGAAATCTGGTATTTTGAATGTACGATAGAATCAATATTTGTTTTATGAAGTTTATTGATATATAATTCAGAGATTTTTTCCAATTCTAAATCAGGATTATTATTTAAAATAGTTGTAAAAATACTATCTGCAATTTTAGCATTAATATCAAAATCTCCGCCTGCAAGTAAACCATAATCATAAATTAATGTATCATTATTTGGAGTAATAATTCCTCCAACTTCACTATCAATTCCGCCTAATTTCACTTTTTTCCAATCTTTCGGAATTTCCATAGAAAAACTTCTAAATTGAATCGTTTTATAATTGCTTTTATTACAAGATATTAATCCAAATAATATAATGAATGATAAATATTTTAATTGATTATTCAAATGATTGATTTTCTTTTAAAATCAATAAATATAATTGATATTATTCATTAGCCTTATTCAAATGAAATCGAGTAAATTTGTCTAAAATTTTAATCAAATGTTTTTATATAACAGACATAGACGACTACGCAAAAACGAATCAATTCGTAGTATGATTCGCGAAAATCATTTGTCACCAAACGATTTTATTTTACCAATTTTTATGGCTGAAGGAGAAGGCGTGAAGGAAGAAATTGCTGCAATGCCAGGTATTTACCGCCAATCTCTTGACAATACTGTAAAAGAAGTAAAAGAAATTTGGGATTTAGGTATAAAATCAGTTAACATATATTGTAAAGTTAGTGATAACTTAAAAGATAATACAGGTAAAGAGGCTTGGAATCCAAACGGATTGATGCAAAATACAATCAAAGCAATTAAAGATGCTGTTCCAGAAATGATTGTAATGCCTGATGTTGCCTTAGATCCATATTCAATTTATGGTCATGACGGAATCATCAAAAATGGAGAAGTTATTAATGATGAAACAGTTGATGCTTTGGTAAAAATGACATTATCTCATGCAGAAGCTGGTGCAGATTTTGTTGCGCCTTCTGATATGATGGACGGTCGAATAGGAGCGATGCGCGCTGCGTTGGAGGAGAACGGTTTTCATAATGTAGGAATTATGACGTATGCTGCGAAATATGCATCATCTTTTTATGGACCTTTCCGTACAGCTTTAGATTCTGCACCAGTTGATTCTCAAGAAATTCCGAAAGACAAAAAAACCTATCAAATGGATTACCATAATTCACAAGAAGCATTGCGCGAAGCAATTGCGGATGTAGAAGAAGGTGCAGATATTTTGATGGTAAAACCAGGTATGGCATATCTGGATATTGTTAAATTAGTGAAAGATAATTTACAAGTTCCGGTTTCTGTTTATCAGGTTTCAGGTGAATATGCGATGATAAAAGCTGCTGTAGAAAAAGGTTGGTTAGATAATGATAAAGTAATTTTAGAGTCTTTAACTTGTTTCAAAAGAGCAGGAGCAGACCTAATTTCAACTTATTTTGCAAAAGAAGCAGCAAGATTATTGAACGATCAATAAATCAGTTCAAAATAAAAATAAAAAAATCCACTTCATTTGAAGTGGATTTTTTATGCTTTAAAGCGAATAATTAACCATTTTCGCTGTAAATTGTTGTTTTTCTAATGTAGATAGAAAATATTTTTGTTCAGCTTCAGCTTGTTCTTTTTTCTGATAATTCTTTTCGTAACCCGTTTGAATTTCTTTTAAAGAACCAATCGTTCCATTTTTCAATAAATAATTCTGAAACTTTGTATATCTATCTGCCAATTTGCCGTAGATATCTTTGTTATCGATGTTTGCTTCATAAACATCTGTCACATAAACTTCATTATCTTGTCCATAAGCGATGGAAAAAAAATAATAAGTTTGGTTATTCTTTGTTTGACTGAAAACCACCCCAGTAACAAAGAATAAAAATAGTACTAAACCTTTTTTCATTCAACCAAAATTTGAGCACGCAAGTTAATCATTATAACTTAATTAAAACCCTTGTTGTGTGATTTTATATTATTCGGTATAATTTTTTTATATTTGTGTCCTAAAATTGACTCAAAATGTTTCAAAATCTTCAGGATAAATTAGATAAAGCATTACATACCTTAAAAGGAAAAGGACAAATTACAGAAATTAACGTTGCAGAAACCGTAAAAGAGGTGCGTAGAGCCCTTGTTGATGCCGATGTTAGTTATAAAGTTGCAAAAGATTTTACAAATACGGTAAAAGAAAAGGCTTTAGGTGAAAACGTAATTACGTCGCTTAATCCTGGACAATTAATGGTAAAAATTGTTCATGATGAATTAGCAAAATTAATGGGAGGTGAGGTTACTGAACTGAAAGTAGACGATAATCCGACAATTATTTTGATTGCTGGTTTGCAAGGTTCTGGTAAAACAACTTTTTCTGGTAAATTAGCTAATTTCCTAAAAACTAAGAAAAACAAAAAAGTATTATTAGTTGCTGGTGATGTTTATCGTCCAGCTGCCATCAATCAGTTACAAGTTTTAGGAGAGCAAATTGGTGTAGATGTTTATGCTGATTTAGAAAACAAAAATCCTGTAGAAATTGCTCAATCAGCGATTGCACAAGCAAAACAAAATGGAAATAATGTAATTATTGTCGATACAGCTGGTCGTTTGGCGATTGATGAGCAAATGATGGATGAAATTCGTCGCGTTCACCAAACAGTTAATCCTACCGAAACTTTATTTGTTGTAGACTCTATGACAGGTCAAGATGCGGTGAATACTGCAAAAGCTTTCAATGAAGTATTGAATTATAATGGAGTTGTTTTAACAAAATTAGACGGTGATACACGTGGTGGAGCTGCTTTAACGATTAGAACTGTTGTTGATAAGCCAATCAAATTTATTTCTACTGGTGAGAAAATGGAAGCTTTAGATGTTTTCTATCCAGAACGTATGGCGGATCGTATTTTGGGAATGGGTGACGTTGTTTCGTTAGTAGAGCGTGCTCAAGAGCAATTTGACGAAGAAGAAGCAAAACGTTTGCAAAAGAAAATTGCAAAAAATAGCTTCGATTTTGATGATTTCTTAAAACAAATTCAGCAAATCAAACGTATGGGTAATATGAAAGATTTGGTTGGAATGATTCCTGGAGCTGGAAAAGCGTTGAAAGATGTAGATATTGACGACAATGCTTTTAAAGGGGTTGAAGCGATTATTCACTCAATGACGAAAAAAGAGCGTAAAAATCCAAATATTATCGATAATTCTCGTAAGAAAAGAATTGCAGCTGGTTCTGGAACATCTTTACAAGAAGTGAATCAATTATTGAAACAATTCTCTGAAATGGGAAAAATGATGAAATTTATGAATTCTGCAAATGGTAAAAAGATGATGGAAACAATGTCTAAAAATATGCCTGCAGGTGGATTCCCAGGAATGCCAAAAATGTAATAATAATACAATAATTTATAGTATATTAAAACCTCTAATTGTTAGAGGTTTTTTTATTTTAAACTAAATATATTATGTTAAATAGATTTTTCTTAATAGTTATTTTTTTCGGAATTTTTATAAACTGTCTTAATGGAGCTAGAGAGAAAGATGGTATAATAGTATATTATAATTATACAAAAGATGATGAGCTAGAGTGGAAATTAAATGACTATGAATACACATATTCTATAAACTTTATTTAAAAAGTAAANNAAATATAGAAATTAATCAATTTGATGATTATGCGGAAACAGAGTATGGAGGTTCATATCAATTTAAATTAGAGAAGAAAGACATAAAATTGTATAAAAGTTTACAAAATAAATTATCAAAAATTATTTTTGTAACAGACACAATAAAAAATAGTTATTATGGACATATTATAGTTTTAAATAGTTTGCAAATTATATTGTTCTAAAATATATTCCTAATCTAAAACCTTCAAAGTTGTATAGATAATCCCAAATAATAGGTAGACGACATTATTCAACTTTACATAATAAAGATTATTAATAATAATATTTCTATGAAATATTATTATTATAATATATATTATGTTAAATAAAGTATTTTATTAAGCTCTTTTATATATCCATTATTTATAATTTTAAATGTTGATTTCCCTAACAACAGTTTCTTCTACTAATTCATTTTGTTCTAATCTTCCTCCAGGCAATTCCCATTCGTTTCTATTGTTTTTAACTAACAAATATTTTCCATTTCAAACGAAACGATGGACACAAACAAATTCGGATGGCTTTTTTACAATAGAATTAACGAACGAGAATACTAATTTGTCTTTTTCTCAAAAAGGAAAAGAAACACAAGAAATTGTTGTAGATTCTTCAGAAAATAACGTTTCGATTGTGTTATACAATCAAACTTTACGTTTGGAACAAGTTGATATTTTCCCAAAAAAAAGAAAGAATATTCCGAGATTACGCTTGGTAAAGAAGCAATAGAAAATGTGCAAGCGTTTTCGTTAAACGAAGTTTTGCAACAATTACCAGGACAAGTAACAATGGATTTTAATAATAACGAGTTCAAAAATGTTGTTTTTAGAACTGCGATTTCTTCAAATAATTTGGGATTATCAGGAAGTTTGTCAAGTAATACAAATAATGATCGCAAAGATTATTTTCAGAATAAAGCGTTTGGGACGTCGATTGTAGTCAACGATATTCCAATTTCGAACAATGAAAATATGCAAGCGTTTACTTCCTTATCTGGTGGTGGTTTCAATGATTTTAATAACCCTAGTTATGGTGTTGATTTACGTCAAATTACAACTGCTAATATCGATGAAGTAAAAATTATTCAAGGAATAGCTCCTGCAAAATATGGTGATTTAACTTCAGGATTAATCATCATCAATTCTAAAGTTAGTGCAACTCCCCTACGCGCTTCCATTTCGATGTTAGATGCGACGACTGAATATAATATGTCAAAAGGTTTTAAAATTAATGATAGAAATTTCTTGAGTTTGTCGGGTAATTATTTGGCTTCTAATGAAGATGTTCGCGATAATTTAAAATCCTATAATCGTATAACAACAAATGCGGCGTGGAAATCATCAAACAAAATCAATACATTGGTTAATACTTTAGAAGGAAGTTTCGCAATCAATAATGATAAAATAAAATATGATCCAGATGATATTTCGGATCCTAAAATAAAGAATGACAAGTTTTCGATTCGATTATCTAATAATCTGAAATGGAACTTGAAAAAAGATTGGATTGATGCTTTGAATGTTGATGCAAATATCAGTTATGAAAAGCAAAATTCGAAAGAAGAACGTTGGAATAATGTCGCAACTGCTGCGGTTACAACTTCTACGGAAAATGGAATTTCGGATGCGATATTTTTACCAAATCAATACACGTTTGTCAAAAATGTAGAAGGAATTCCGATGTCTACTTTCTTAAATATAGAAGGTGTGAAAAATTACGAATCTAAAAATAATTGGAACCATACTTTTTCTGTTGGTTTATCTTCTCGATCAAGCTCTAACAAAGGTCGAGGGACATATACGGACGAAAATACAACGCCTAATTATTATACATTAAGCGGTGCAAAAGGTGGTTTAGGTTATCGTGATTATAATTTCAAAAATACCAAAACGCAATGGCAATTGTCTGTCTATGCAGAAGATAGAATTGTAAAATTTGGCGAAAATGACAATGTTTTCAAATTAGATTTAGGATTTAGATTCGATAATCAGTATGGAAATAACACATTTCAACCGCGTATAAATACATCTTATGCGTTCAATAAAGTGTTTAGAATTCGTGGTGGATACGGTATTGCTTCTAAAGCACCTTCGTTAAATCAGCTATTCACGGGAGATCGAATTTATGATCGTTTGTTGGGAGACGGAATTTATTATGTCAACAATAAACAATATGGGTGGATTGAAACGTTTCTTTTGGAAGGAAATAACTTAAACTTGAAACCAAGTAGATCTTACAATTCAGAAATTGGTTTTGATGTTAATTTACCTTTTGGATCATTAAATGTAACAGGGTATTATAATCAATTGAAGGATGGAATTTCAAGAGTTGATCATGTAGCAACTTTAGAAGGTTCTACAATTAGTGTCGACACATCCACTTCTACTCCAACTTATTCTGTTATTGGGAAAGAAGCCTATCAAATTATTTATAATACTTTGGAAAATAATTTAGAATCGACAGATAAAGGTATTGAAATGTTTATGAATTTTAACCGAATCAAACCTCTAAATTTAGATATTTCAGTGAATGGTTCGTATACAAAAACTACAAATAATAAGCCTGTTTATGAATATTCGGCTTCTACAAATGTTTTAGCAAAAGAGAAATATGCTGTTTATTATAATCCAAAATCGAATGATGAAGCTTTAATGTTTGGAACAAATTTTAATTATCATTTAAAAAAAGTTGGATTGATTTTATCTCTTCGTACAGAACATATTTTTATTCAAAATCACGATAAATACAACAATAGAAATCCAATTGGTTACTTAGATGAAAATTCTGTTTATCACGAAATTCCTGTCGAAGATCGAGGAAATACAGAATTATACGGACATTTGATTAAAGCTCCACAAAAAACATTAGCAGAATTACAAAATTCATTGCATAATTTTCATTTACGTATTTCGAAAGATTTCTTAAATGGATTCAAAGTATCTGTTTATACAACAAATGTTTTTGGTTTAAAACCTACTTATATCAACGATTCTGGTGAAAGAATTGTTTCAAAAATCGCAAAATTTTCATTGGGAGGTAAAATTGAATATACTTTCTAATTCTAAACAATTTCAAAAAAGATTATTATGTTAAAAAAATATATACTTCTCACTCCTATTTTAGCAAGTTTATTATTTAATTCTTGTTCTGATGATGATTTTGGAAATTCAGCGGTTCAACCCGTTACATTTACAACAAAAGTTACTTTTGATAGCGATTTTGATGCTTCAAAATTACCTGTAAATGCGAAAACAATTCTAAAAAATATACAAACAGGAATGACGAATGAAGTAATTTATGCAGATGGTTTAATTTTTGGACAATTATTTGGCGCAAATACAGTCGAATCTCAACCATATTCCCAAGCAAATGGACAATTAGATTGGTCTAAAGGTGAAGGAAACACAAAAGGTGCAGAAGCAAATACAGGTTATGTGTATGTTGCGAATGCGGTTCGTATTCCAGGAAATGGAACGACTTATCCAGTTCAACCAGGACAAAGTATTACAATTGCGCAAACGGCGATAAATCACAAAGGAAATTACACCGATGCAAATGGTAAAGTAATCGAAATTCTAAAACCAGAGTTGACGGTCGATTTATCAAATGCAGATTTTGAGGTAAATATGACGAGCTATTTAGGTTCTCAATATTCATATGATATTCAAAATCCTGCTGTTCCAGATTTAGATATTGTTTGGTGGGCAAATGGAAATAAAGATTTATTGTTAGATAATTTAGGTCGTCAAGCTTATATTCTTTTTAGGGCTGATGAAAATGATATAAATGGTTTTGGAAAAGTTAAAAATCCATCAAATAAAACGACGTATCAGTATTTACAATTGCCGAATTATTTTATTTTAGATGCTGTAGAAACAACACAAGACATGGGAACTAAATTGGTTCCGAAAAAATTACAGAACAAACAAGATGCTGGTTACGTCTATTTAACAGCAGGATCTTATACATCAACATCTATTATTCGTAAAACTCAAAAAACAATTAATGGTCGTATAATTTTGAAGGATACAAACAATTCGACAAACGATTTTGTAAACATCAAAGCTGAACCAAAGATTTTTGCGCAATAGAAATTAAAAAACATGAAATCAATTGATTTAACAACATACGATAACAAATTATTGAAAATTGTTTCTTTTGCTTGTTTACTTTTAGGAAGTACATCATTTGCGCAAGAAAATGATTCGATAAAAGTAACTTCTAACGAAGCTGAACAAGTTATAAAGGATTTGAATTGGCAATTACCTGTTGCGACACATTCTTTACCGATTAAAGATTATACGCATACTGGAATTTATTTCAGTCATAAAAACAATCAATTTTCGCGTAAACAAACAGCAGAAGAAACAAGTCGTTACGGTTTTTTGAGCGAAGGTTTATATACAACTGAAAATGGTTTTAGAATTTTCGGAATGATTGACTTGCAGAAATTCAATGAAAAAAATCTTTCATGGAACCTTTCTGAAGAGCGTACAGATGAGCAACAAGTGCTTTCTCCTCAATATTTCTACGTTCCGCGTGCAGCAGATTGGGATAATCAGCAATATTTGATTCGTGGTGGAGTTTCGAAAAATTTTGGCAATTTAACTTTGGCTGCAAAAGCTGAATTGAATGTCAACAAAATGGCGCGTAAATTAGATCCTCGTCCAGAGATTAAAAACAATCAATTAGTTGGAGAAATTCAAGTTGGTTATGAACTTTTTGAGGGACATCAGATTTTTGTGTTAGGTTCATATGGTCGAAAAGATAAAGATTATAGTCTAAAGTATAAAGGTAGAAATCAAGATGTAGAAGAAAATTCGAATACCTATTTGCGTTACATGGCTGGTTATGGTCGCGAAATTAATAATCCATTGAGAAATAAAATAGATAACGAAAAAACAATTTACGAATATTTTACACGAAATATCATTTCTAAAATCGGTGGTGGATATCAATTTAATTCAGACAATACAAAGTTGATTTTAGGTTACAATTACCAAGAAAATCAACAGCGAATGTATGATAGCAAAACAAAAGAAGATAAGTTCTTTATCTATGTTTGGGATATCAACGAGCATTTTGCTTATGCGAATTTTATGACAAAATTTGATAACAATACAATCAATACACGTTTAGATTTTTCGAGAAAAGATGGTGAAAATTACGATGTTTCTATCGGTGGAATGAATTATCAAAATCGTTTACAAAATCTAAATTTTGATGTTAACTTAGCTAATCGTGATGTTACGAAAATGAATTATTTTCTTGGATTCAAAACAAGCTATAATCAGAACAAATATTACGATGCTTTAGCTATTTATGACATGAAAATTAAATCGTTAGATGTTGGTATTTATGGAAATAAAGATTTAATGTTGAATGATAATTCGAAAATAAATATTGGTTTAGCTTTTAATTATTATGCTTTATTGGATTCTTATTTTGATTATACAAAAATGACTGGAATCAACGAAGATACTTTCTATGACAATGTAGCGGCTTATGATTATGCGTACAATACAACCAATCATTTTGATGCTTCAACTTCTATTCGCTACATTTTACCTGTAAAAAACAATAAAACAATCGAAGTATATACGCAGTTAAAAGGTATATTTGCAACAAATAAGAGCAATTTTACCGAAATCAATACAGATAATACGTATTTAATGAATTTCGGAATTCAATTAAATTATTAGAATGAAGATGAAAAAAATGCTTCCAATCGTTGCATTTGGTGCGACTACTCTATTTTATGCGTTTAACAGTAACAAAATAATCGATCAAGGTTATACAGTTACCGAATTACGTGCATTGTATAGTAGCGGAGATCAGTCAAAATGGCCTAAACCAACTGTTGACGAAAGTGTTTTGAAAGATGGTTTTGAAGATATTGGTACATTAGGCGAAGTTCCTTTTCCTAAAGATAATCCGTATTCTAAAGAAAAAGCTGAGTTAGGAAAATCCTTATTTTTTGATCCTCGTTTATCAAATTCAAATCAAATTTCTTGTGCAAATTGCCACGATCCTGAGCTGAATTGGGGTGATGGTCGTCGTGTTCCTTATGGCGAAGATCGACAATTGGGAGCGCGTAATTCGCCGAGTTTGATGAATGTTGCTTACTCAAAAGTGATGTTTTGGGATGGTCGTGCAAAAACATTGGAAGAACAAGCTGAATTTCCGATTCGTGATAAAAAAGAAATGAATCATCATATTGATTTTGCAACAAAACGAATTGCTGAAATTAATGGTTACAAAGAATTATTTAAAGCTGCTTTTGGTGACGAAAAAGTAACGAATGACCGTATTACAAAAGCAATTGCAACCTTTGAACGTACGATTTTATCACCAAAAAATAGATTTGATAAATTTATTTCAGGAAAATCGGATGAATTAACTGATCAAGAAATTGAAGGTTTACATCTTTTCCGTACAAAAGCGCGTTGCATCAATTGTCACAATACAGCATATTTTTCGGATAATAAATTTCATAATATAGGTTTGACATATTATGGTCGAGAATACGAGGATTTAGGATTATACAATACAACTAAATTGGCTAAGAATGTTGGTGAATTCAAAACACCTTCATTACGAGAAGTTCCTCAAAATGCTCCTTATATGCACAACGGACTTTTTCCTACGATTCGTGGTGTAATCAATATGTACAATGCAGGAATGTTCCATTTTCAACCAAATGAGAAACAGAAAATGATTCATTATTTCCGAAAACAACAGAGTTAGTTCAGAAATTGAATTTAACTGCTTCGGAAATGGATGCATTAGAAGCTTTTTTGTTGAGTTTGAAACAGAATCAATACAAAATGCGTCCACCGCAATTACCGAATAAATAACAAATTATAAATAAAAAACGACTCAATAATTGAGTCGTTTTTTATTTTGTATAGTTTTAATTTTCAACTAAAATTTTTAATTGATTTTGAATAAATACTTGACTCAAATTATTATTGAGTTCATTATATTTTGATTTTAACACTTGATTTTTAGACGATTTGTAAACAGAAGCATCAACTTTATCAAACTTATATTTTGTTTCTGTGGTTTCAAAAGATTGTTCAGAAGTTTTTACAATTTCAATTAAAGAATTGGTCAAATCTTTCAATAAATTTAATTTTTTTATTTCAAGATTAACGAGATCATTTAATCGTTTTTCCTCTTTATCTTTTTGCACTTCATTTAATTGTAATTCAATTTTTTTCAATTCTCGTTGTTGCGCTGTATTTCCTCTCGAATAAATTGGAATAGAAAGATTCAATCCAATATATTGACTTTTGTTGTCTTTTAATTGATTTCCAAACTGAAAATTAGTATCCGCCAAACTCTTAATTTTCTGCGCATAAAAAGTTCCGTAAGAATAATTCAAGAAATTTCTTTGTATTTACGTTCGATTGTGTAAGATGAAAGCGCAAACAATCCAAATAATGCGATTGTAATCACAATAACATTTAGAATTTTGAACATTTTCTCTTGTTTTGTGTAATTCTCATACGAACGAGCAAATTGCTTATCAACAAATTCATATTCAAATGGATAATCTTGATTAACTTTAGCTTTCCAAAACGTTTCAATGTTATCGATGGTTTCTTTTGTATCTTCTGTGTCTATTTTAATCAGTATATTTTGAAGATTGGAAGGCATCCACTTTACAACTTTAAAATGAAAAAACATCATTGGTCTAATCTTAGCCTGTGGCTCTCCCAAATTAAAATCTTTTATTACTCCAACCAGTTTTAATTTTTGATTATTCCAATCGAACTCGTCATTTAACTTTAATGTTTCTCCAAAATGTTTTTTTGCGGTTTCATTAATAAGAACACTGGAAATTGTATCAGATGAGATTTTAGGATCTAAATCTCGTCCTTCTTTTACTTCAATTTTCATCATGTTTAGAAAGCCAAAGTCAATCGCCATATTATCTGTTACCAATTGTTTATCTTTTACTCTAAAACTTGTGTTGGATATTGCTCCACCGGAACCAAACTTAAATGCCGTTGCATTAATGCTTTGTACGCCTTTAATTTTTGCTAAATCTTGCTGGAAACTTTCGTAAAAATTGAACTTATTTTCTCCTAAATCCTGTCTTTTAAACGGAATACTAATCACTTGATCTCCTGAAAATCCCAAATCTTTTTTTGCAATATGATTCATTTGTTGAATAACAAGAGTTCCAGCTACAATAAAGAATGTAGCAATAGAAAATTGTAAAATCAACATTCCATTTCGTAACCAAATTCCATTCTTGCTTCTTGAAAAATTCCCTTTTAGAACGTTAAGCTCTTTAAAATTTGACACATAAATGGCAGGAAAAATTCCGGCAATAATCACAACTACAATGAAAATCGCTACAAGATATGGGATAAACGGGATAATTTCTATTTCCAGGTTTTTGTCAATCAGCTGATTATAACTGGGTAAACCTACTTCAACCAAAGCCAAAGCAACCACAAATGCCAAAACAGTTGTAATGGTTGTTTCTACAATAAATTGGACAACAATATTTCGTTTGGTTGCTCCAACCACTTTTCTGATTCCTACTTCTTTTGCTCTTCTAATTGCTTGTGCAGTGGAAAGGTTAATATAATTGATGATGGATAAAATTAAAATCAGATAAGATAATCCCAGGTTAATCTGTAAAAACAGTTTGTTTCCCATTCCTTCCGGAAGTCTTGAAACTTTGGCATTTAATCTCGAATCTTTTAAAGGCTGTAATTGTACTTTAACAGGTTCGTATATCTTTGAAAATTCTTCTACTGAAACTCCTTCTCGTTGCGCATTTTTAACTGTATTATTCTCATAAAATAATTGTGTAGCCAGTTTCTCTACTTCTAGTTTGTCTGCAGGATTTTTAAGCTTTATAAATAGTCCTGTGCCATAATTTCCCCAGTTATCCTTAATATCCTCTAAACGTGAATAAATATTAGAAATAACCATTTTAGGTTGAAAGCTTGTGTATTTTTCTGCTTTAAAAACACCATAAATCGGCATCTTTATTCCATCATATGTTGTCAAGATTTTCCCTACAGGGTTTTCTTTACCAAAGATTTTGATTGCTTCACTCTCTTCTATTGCAACACCATATCTGTTTTTGCGAAAATCATCTACACTTCCTTTTATAAACTTGAATGGAATAAAATCAAAAAAATTCTGATCTGTACTAGTAATTCCAGTAACATAAACTTTTTTATTATTGACGTAATAAGTTTCTTGCCCATACCAACCTTCAAACCAACAATAACTTTCTATCTTATCTGATTTTTCTTTTAAGTAACGAGGCAAAGGTTCAACACTTGTAGGCCAAGTTTCTCCACCTCTCTGAAATACAGTTAATGTTTCAAATACGCGACCAATATTCGGATTCCATTGATTGTAACTCGTTTCATCTTTCCAATATAAAGTCGAAAAAATAACACCAGCAATTCCGATAGCTAAACCAAGAATTGTAAGAAATGTAAACCCTTTATTCTTGATCGTATTTCTTAAGTATATTTTAAGCCAATTTTTTAGCATTGAATTTAAATTTTAGTTTTCTCAAAAACATTTACATTTTTCTGATTCATTTTTTCAGAAAGAATTTCACCATCTTTCATGGTAATAATTTTATCAGAGTAAGCCGCATCATGAGCCGAATGTGTCACCATCAAAATTGTAGATCCTTGCGCATGCAAATCGGTCAAAAGCTCCATGACTTCATTTCCATTAATACTATCCAAATTTCCTGTTGGTTCATCAGCCAAAATTATTTTAGGATTAATCACTAAAGCTCTTGCTACTGCAACACGTTGTTGCTGACCACCAGAAAGTTGCTGTGGATAATGTTGCAAACGATGGACAATGTTTAATTTTTCGGCAATTTCTTGCACTCGTTTTTTTCGTTCCGAGTTCGAAACTTTAGAATAAATCAAAGGTAATTCGATATTATCATAAACTGATAATTCATCAATTAAGTTGAAATTTTGGAAGATAAATCCTATGTTTTCTTTTCTAACTTGAGAGCGTTTCGATTCGTTTGCATTAGACATTTCAAGGTTATTCAAGGTATAACTTCCTCCATTGAAAGAATCCAATAATCCAATAATATTCAATAAAGTTGATTTTCCACAACCTGAAGGGCCCATAATGGAAATAAATTCTCCAGAATTGATTATTAAATTAATCTCATTCAACGCTTTTGTTTGAATATCTTCTGTGATAAATATTTTTGATAAGTTTTCTATTTTAATCATGATGTTATTTTTTTAATTTATTTTTTGTCATTCCGAACATAGCTTTTAGCGAAATGAGGAATCTGTATTTTATAGATTTCTCGATAAGCTCGAAATGACAGCTAAAATTGTGTGTTATTATTTTTTTATCGTTAATTCTTGTACTTCTTTATAATCTTCGTAATTCGAAATAATTACTTTTTCATTTACTTTTAATCCTGAGGATATCTCATAAACACTCGGATTTTCTCTTCCTAATTCAATTTTTCTTCGTGTTGCTTTATCATTATTAACAACAAAAATCCACTTCCCTTGTGTGGTTGTATAAAAGGAACCTTTCTGAATCACTAATTTCTTCTCTTTCTCGGATAAAATCGATTTTACTCCTACGGATAAACCTTCTTGTAAATTTTCAGGAATTTTATCAATAAATTCTAATTCTGTTTTAAATTTTCCATTTTTTATTTCTGGAGAAATCTTAGTCACTTTCACTTTTATGATTTTTCCTTTAATTTCGATTTGTCCATATTGATTTTCTTGAATTCTATCCAAATAATATTCATCTACCATTGCAACTAATTTATAACCGCTTAGAATATCCACTTTTCCTATGCTTTTTCCTGCTTCTATTGATTGTCCTAATGTCGCTTCAAAAGAACTTAAACGACCAGTTTCAGGTGCTAAAACCAAGAAATTTTGTTTGTTTTTCCGAAGCGTTACTAGACTTTTTTGCATGATAGCTAAAGCTTCATTAATTTGCTTTAATTGAATCGAATTTGATTCACGTTCCTTTACCAAACTTTTTTGAATAATTGCTTTTCGTTCTTGCTGATAGCGCATTTTTTCCTTCGTATTCTCCCACTCATTTTTTGCTAACACTTCTCGATCATATAACTTTTGATTTAGTTCATAATCTAATTTTGATTGATTAAAATCGTGTTCAATTCCTACAAAATCCTTTGATAGATCTAATTCTTGATTCCGAATAGATAGTTTTGCAACATTTAATTGATTCATTTGTTCAATAATTGCCGTTTCTTGCGTCAAAAAATTAAGTTCCGTATTCGGATTATATAATCGTGCAATTGGTAATCCTTTTGTCACCTTCTCACCATTTTCTACAAATATTTCTTGAACAGAACCACCTTCTATCACATTGATAAAGATTGAATTAATTGGTTCTATTTGTGCCTGAAAAACAACAAAATCTTCAAAATAATCTTCAGAAACGTCTTTTATCATCAATTCATTTGCACTTACAGTTAAAGTTCGCGGTCGATTCATCAAATAAAAACTCGAACCGCCTAAAATTATGGTCGTTACAGCAATTATTCCGAGGCGTTTATATTTTTTATTTTTTTGATTGATTTTCGTATCCATTATTTATTAAATTTACCAAACAACCGTTTATTTATGGTTATTTTACTAATTATCAATACGTAATAAATATGCCCAAAATTTATAATTTCTTAAAGCATTGAAATCAATTCTTTTAAAAAATTATATAAAAAATAGACTGTCCGAAAACGAACACTTATTTGTTCAGAAACGGACACATGACAAAACTGAATATGAAGAAAACTTTAGCCACTATACTGATTTTAGACGATCAAGAAGAAATATTAATTGCAAGTCGACTACTTTTGAAACGCCAATTCGAAACAATTATCACTTGTTCTGATCCTAAAAAGATTCCTCAAATCTTGGTAGAAAATGAAATTGATGTTGTTTTAATGGACATGAATTTTAGAACAGGTTATGAAGATGGAAAAGAAGGAATTTTTTGGCTGAAAGAAATTCAACATGCGCAACCAAAAACGAGAGTAATTTTAATGACTTCCTATGGAAGTGTAGAAACTGCGGTTGAAGGTTTAAAACTTGGTGCGATTGATTATATTTTAAAACCATGGGATAATGATAAATTAGTTAATCTTATAAAAGAAGCGATAAAACAACTTAGAAAATCGAGGAAAATAAAAGAAGCGAAAGAAAATAAGTTGTTTTACGGAAATTCTCCGAGTATCGAAAAAGTATATAAAATCACCAATAAAATTGCAAAAACCGATGCAACAATCTTGATTTTAGGCGAAAATGGTACAGGAAAATCAGTTTTGGCAAAATCAATTCATGAAAATTCTTCTCGAAATACAGAAAAATTTGTTCATGTTGATTTAGGTTCTTTAAACGAAAATCTATTTGAAAGTGAATTATTTGGATATAAAAAAGGTGCGTTTACCGATGCAAAAGAAGATACAATTGGTCGATTTGAAGCAGCAAATAATGGAACAATTTTTTTAGATGAAATTGGGAATTTACCAAATCATTTACAAGCAAAACTTTTGCAAGTAATTCAGAATAAAGAAATTATTCGTTTAGGAGAAAGTTTACCAAGAAAAATTGATGTTCGGATTATTGTTGCTACGAATGCGAATCTTGAAAATGCAGTAAAAGAAGGTCGTTTTAGGGAAGATTTATATTATCGAATCAATACAATTTCAGTTACAATGCCAAGTCTTAGCGAACGAAAAGAAGATATTAAACCTTTGATTGATTATTTTTTAGAACTTTATGTTGATAAATATGAAGTAGAAAAACCTATTATCCATGAACAAATTTTACATCAATTAGAAAACTACGATTGGAACGGAAACATTCGAGAATTGCAAAACAGAATCGAACGTGCAATTATTTTGGCTGAAGAAAATGAAATTACGATTGAAAATATAGGTTTCACAACATTTATTCCTCAAAAAATAACAGATAATTCAAATAATTTGAACGAAATAGAGCGAAATAAAATTGTAGAACGTTTACATTTTTTTGAAGGAAATATTAGTAAAACAGCCGAAAATTTAGGTGTTTCTCGTGCTGCTTTATATCGAAAATTAGAAAAATATAACATTACGAATTATAAATAATGAAACGCAATTCTCTTATTTTTCAGTTAGTACTCAGAATACTTTTTTTAGCATTTCTTTTGTTTATGTTGGCTTTTATTGGAATCAAAAATTATTGGTTTTCATTTACATTTGTATGTATTATTACAATTGTTTCGATTACGGAAATAATTCATTTTTCTAAAAATTATCTTTCTAAAAATCAGAAAATTATAGATGCTTTATTGTACAATGACTTTAGCTTAAATATTAATCAAAATCAATATAAAAAAGACAATTCTGTATTAAAATTATATCATAAAATTAGAGAAGAACATGTTTTAAATTCGTCTAAAGAAATCATTTATCATCAATTATTGAATGCAGTTCCGTTTGGCTTTTTGATTCTTAAAAAAGAAGAAAATGATCGAAAAATTATATTTATCAATCATCATTTTCAAAAGATATTTAGCGTTCCAAAATCAAGTTCGTGGAATTATCTAAAAAAATTGATTCCACAGTTTTGTGAAACTTTAGAAAATAAAGAATTTGATGATTTTAAAAGTACAATTGACATACAAATTAATGATGAAGAGCGACAAACTTATCTGATTCAGAACACAAAAACGTTGATTGCTCATGATGAATATGCGATTATTTTTATTGATTCGATTCAGCGCGTGATTGATTCCACTGAAAAAGAGGCTTGGATGAATATTATGAAAGTTATTGCGCATGAAATCATCAATTCTTTGACGCCTATTTATTCATTAGCAAATACCACAAAAACTTATTTTGAAGCGAATCATTTAGACAAAAATGATTATGATGATATTCGTTTGAGTTTGGATACAATTATGAATAGAAGTCAGCATTTACAGACGTTTGTAGAGCAATATCGTAAATTGACCATGTTACCAAACCCTGTTAAATCGTTACAAAATTTGTATGAAATTGTCCAAGGAATTGAACAATCTTTTTCGGCTGAATTTCATCAAAAAAATATTGTTTTTCAGAATTTAATTCCACAAAATATTGAAGTTGAAATTGATCGTATCTTATTTGAACAAGTTTTGATTAACTTAATCAAAAATGCGATTTATTCATTAGAAAATGTAGAAACTAAATCTATTGAAATTTCATCGAAACAAACTGATAATCGATTGCAAATTATTATTCAAGATTCTGGACAATTGATTGATGAAGAAATCATTTCCAAAATATTTTTACCTTTTTATACAACTCGAAAAGATGGTGCAGGAATTGGCTTAACACTTTCCAAAAACATTATAGAAGCGCACAAAGGTTATTTGTATTATCAACAAAATGATGGCGTGAAACGTTTTAATATCATCTTAAAGTAATTAGTAAAAAGTGTAACTTTAACCTCTAATTATATAATACTTTCTCGCCAAAATCTTTGGAAATTTGTCCCATAAAATTACTGTTATGAATGCACTAACACTTACTATACCGATTATCAATTTGAATTCAGAAAAAGATGTTGAACTCATCAATAAATTACTTTCTGAAATAGAAAATCTTGATGAATATGCTGTGAATTTAGATGCTAAAACGATTAACGTTTCGGCAAAGAAATTATGGAAAGTTTCCCCTAAAATCTACGAAACTTTAAAGCAAAATAACTTCAAAATAGATTCTGTCGAAAAATCGTATCCCGTTCTCAATATGACGTGTGCTTCGTGTGCGAGTAGTTCTCAAGCGAATCTTAATCGTCAGTTAGGTGTTGTAAATGCGGAAGTGAATTACGGAAATGGAATGGGAAAAATAGAGTACATTCCTACTTTAGTTTCTCCAGAAAATTTGAAAAATGCTTTAGTAGAAGTTGGCTATGATTTGGTGATTGATGAATCTAAAAATCAAGATGAAGAAATAGAACAACTTCACGAAGAAAAGTATAAAACGCTGAAAAATAAAGTGATTTGGGCTTTAATTTTTGGAGTTCCTTTATTTATTATCGGAATGTTTTTTATGGATATGCCTTACGGAAATTACATTATGTGGGCACTTTCTACGCCAATTCTTTTCATTTTTGGACAACAATTTTTCGTCGGGGCTTGGAAACAACTGAAAAATAAATCGGCTAATATGGATACTTTAGTTGCTTTGAGTACAAGTGTAGCCTATCTTTTCAGCATTTTTAATACATTATTTCCAGAATATTGGCATAGCAAAGGTTTGCACGCGCATCCTTACTTTGAAGCGGCTGGTTTAATCATCGTTTTTATCTTGATTGGTAAATTGATGGAAGAACGTGCAAAAGGAAATACTTCGGAAGCGATCAAGAAATTAATCGGTTTAAAACCTAATAATGTGTTGGTTGTGAAAGATGGAAATCAGGTTGAAATTAAAATTGAAGATGTACAAATTGGAGATTTGATTATTGCCAAACCTGGAGATAAAATTGCTGTCGATGGGATTATTGTTTCGGGAGAATCATTTATCGATGAAAGTTCATTGACGGGAGAGCCTATTCCGGTCGAAAAAGGAATTGATACAAATGTCTTTTCAGGGACTTTAAATCAAAATTCTTCCATTCAATACAAAGCGTTGAAAGTTGGGAATGATACGCTTTTGGCTCAAATTATTCAATCAGTAAAAAATGCGCAAGGAAGTAAAGCTCCAGTTCAACAATTGGTAGATAAAATTGCAGGTGTTTTTGTTCCAATTGTGATTATTATTGCAATTCTAACGTTTATTACTTGGTTAGTTTTAGGTCAAGAAAATGCCTTTACAATGGCTCTTTTATCGATGATTACTGTGCTTGTTATAGCTTGTCCCTGTGCGCTTGGTTTAGCTACCCCAACAGCGATTATGGTTGGAATGGGAAAAGGTGCTGAGCAAGGAATTTTAATCAAAAATGCCGAAAGTTTAGAATTAGCGAAGAAAATTGATACAATTATTTTAGATAAAACAGGAACAATTACCGAAGGAAAACCGAAAGTACAAGAATTGATTTGGTTTGATGATTCTGCTAAAAATGTACTTTATACAATCGAAAATAATTCGCAACATCCTTTAGCAAAAGCGATTACAGAACATATTGGAGAGCAAGATATTTTACCTGAACTAAAAATTGAAGATGTATCTGGAAAAGGTTTGAAAGCTAATATTTTAGATAACGTTTATTATGTTGGAAAAACAAGTTGGATTACTGAATTAAATATTCAGATTGATGAAAAGGTTGAACAAGCTATTCAAGATTTTTCGACTAAAAATTATACCACTTCTTTCTTTGGAAATGATGAAAAAGTTTTGGGATTAATTGGAATTTCTGATGAAATAAAAGCTACTTCTGTTGAAGCTATTAATGCTTTTCACGAAAAAGGAATTGAAGTTTGGATGGTAACTGGTGACAATGAATTTTCGGCAAATGCAATTGCAAAACAAGTCGGAATTGATCAAGTTGTCGCAAATGCTTTACCAAATGATAAAATGAATATTATCAAAGATTTGCAACAAAAAGGAAAAGTTGTCGCAATGGTTGGTGATGGAATTAATGATAGTGCAGCGTTGGCTCAAGCAGATGTTTCGATTGCGATGGGAAATGGTTCTGATATAGCGATTGATGTGGCAGAAGTTACATTGATTGGAGGAGATTTGACAAAAATCGATCATGCGATTAATCTTTCAACACAAACAGTCAAAACAATTCATCAAAATTTATTTTGGGCATTTATTTACAATGTAATCGGAATTCCAATCGCTGCTGGAGTACTTTATCCAATTAATGGATTTTTGTTAGATCCTATGATTGCTGGTGCTGCAATGGCTTTGAGTAGTGTAAGTGTTGTAACAAATAGTTTATTGTTAAAGTATAAAAAGATTTAAAAAACTTTAAAATATTCATAAAAAAATCGGCTAAATATTTAGTCGATTTTTTTGTGTTTTATAACAAACGATCATCCCAATTATAATCTTCTAATTCTTTGATTTTAACCTTTGAAGAAAAATCAGGATGTTTTGTATTGATTAAATAATTATATTCTTTTGGAATGATTGACGATGGAACTTTGATAACCAAATATTTAAAATCCTGATACCAAGCAGAACCAATCTCTTGTAACTCGGGATAAGCCTCTACAGATTGCCAATTCCTAGGTAATTTAGACTTTTTAATTTCATAAATTTCATCTTCTTCGCAATCAATTTCTATCACTAATAATTTGTACGAGTTATCAATGCTAATAGAACTTCTATGCACCACCAATTCTAAGGTTGAAAGCGCGCGAGAACTTCCTGCATAAATAACAAATTCATCATTTTTATTCCATCTGTTGGCAACTCCAGAAGCTTGTAATGATTTTGAATATTTCGCTTTACGAATATTGTAAACTAACATTGTTAGACGTTTTCTCCGTATTCTATCGCAGTCAAACGATTATCGATAAATTTCAGACCTGAAACTGTATCAAGAAAATCTGCTGGCGATTTTTTATCTAACAAAACATTAGGCGTCGTTAACCATTTCTCGAAATCATCTTTTGTATTGAAAACCTCCATACCGTGTTTGTATAAAGAAATCAATAAAACAATATGCTCTTTTGTATTATCTTTTAGAGAAACATCTTTCGTTTTATAATTTCTGTATGTACGCGTTGTGATATTTAACCAACTTGAGATTATTTCGTCTTTTAACGTTGATAATTCATCAAGATATTGAATGTATTTTTGATCAATATTATAACGATTTACGTAAAAATAAACACTCGTAAAATCTCTTACTTCAGGGATTTCATTTATGATTTGTTCGTATTTTTTTAGTTTAACAGTTGCCATAATTCTAAACTTTTATTAAAGTTACAATTTTTCCACTTAATAAAGGAACTTTTTCTCAAATTTAAATAAATTTAACAAAAAAAGAGGCTGCTTAGGCAACCTCTTCTTATATAATGATTTAAAATTTCTTATTTCAAAGAACCAACCATATCTTCTGGTTTTACCCATTCGTCAAATTCTTCAGCAGTTACATACCCTAATGCGATTGCAGTTTCTTTTAACGTTGAGTTATTTTTGTGAGCTGTTTGAGCAATTTCAGCAGCTTTGTAGTAACCAATTTTCGTATTAAGTGCTGTAACTAACATTAATGAATTATCAACTAATTCTTTGATACGAGCATAATTTGGCTCAATACCTTGCGCACAATGCTCATCAAAAGACACACAAGCATCTCCTAATAAACGTGCAGATTGTAAGAAGTTTGCAGCCATAACTGGTTTGAAAACATTCAATTCATAATGACCTTGAGTTCCTCCAATTGTAATTGCAACATCGTTACCCATAACTTGAGCTGCAACCATTGTTAATGCCTCACATTGAGTTGGATTTACTTTACCTGGCATGATAGAAGATCCTGGTTCGTTTTCTGGAATGATAATTTCTCCAATACCTGAACGAGGTCCAGAAGCTAACATACGAACGTCATTTGCAATTTTGTTTAATGAAACAGCTAATTGTTTCAAAGCTCCGTGAGTTTCTACGATTGCATCGTGAGCAGCTAATGCTTCGAACTTATTTTCTGCTGTTACAAATGGATGACCTGTAAATTCAGCAATGTATTTAGCAACTAAAACATCGTATCCTTCTGGCGTGTTAAGACCTGTACCTACAGCAGTTCCACCTAAAGCAACTTCAGATAAATGCTCTAATGTATTTCTTAAAGCTTTTAAACCGTGGTTTAATTGCGCTACATATCCAGAAATCTCTTGACCTAAAGTTAATGGAGTTGCATCCATTAAGTGTGTACGACCAATTTTTACAACAGATTTAAACTCTTCTGCTTTCTTAGCTAATGTGTCACGTAATTGCTCAACACCTGGAATTGTTACTTCAACAACTGCTTTGTAAGCAGCAATGTGCATACCTGTTGGGAAAGTATCATTAGAAGATTGAGATTTGTTAACGTCGTCATTCGCTTTAAGAACTGGTTCACCTTCTCCAATTTTGAATCCAGCTAAAACTTGCGCACGATTAGCAACAACTTCATTCACATTCATATTAGATTGAGTTCCTGAACCTGTTTGCCAAATTACTAAAGGAAATTGATCATCTAATTTTCCTGCTAAAATTTCGTCACATACAGCAGCAATAGCATCACGTTTTTCAACTGGTAAAACACCTAATTCAGCATTTGCATAAGCAGCAGCTTTCTTAAGATAAGCGAAACCTTCCACAATTTCATGAGGCATAGAAGCCGCAGGGCCAATTTTAAAGTTGTTGCGAGAACGTTCTGTTTGAGCACCCCAATATTTATCTGCAGGAACTTTTACTTCCCCCATGGTGTCTTTCTCAATTCTGTATTCCATTTTGGTATTTTTTATTATTTATATATTGTTTACTTATCTCACAAATTTAAGAAATCGTTTGATGAAAGAAAAGTGATTAATGTTAGTATTTCTATAAATTTTATTTACTAAGTTTGTATCACATAAAAATAAAATCATGATTCAATTTTTAGGTTTCTTATTATTCTTAACAATCGCTTTATGCGGATTCTGGGGTATCATCTTTTTTGCAACGATGGCTATTTCTTGGATTCCATTTTGGGTTGCGAATTTAAGAAAAGAAAAAGCTGGAATAGTAACAGCAGAAGATCCTCGTCCGATTTTACCAAATCAAGAAGGAATCACAGTATTATTCAAAAAATAATAAGCTGTAAAAAAAAATTAAAAGGAACTTGACGAAGTTCCTTTTTTTATTTATTCGACTTTCGAATCTTCTTCATAATTTCCTTCCAAATAATTTTTCAAACTAATTCGGATAATTTCTGTCCAACCAGCTTCAAAACTTTCGCGCGAGAAATTTTTATCATCAGGCGGAAAAGTTTCAATTCCTTCATGAATCAACGTTAATTTTGTTTGCGGAACAATTTCATCTGTTAATTCATCCAAAATAAATGTAACAACAGAATTTCCTTCGTAGACAGGATATTTCCATGTATAAGCTAACAATTTAGTCGGCTCTACTTCTACTATTTTACAGTGATGTAAATACGATCCGCCATAAAACTCAAATTCGAATCCAACTTCTGGAACAAACTTCTTAATATCAAAATACCATTTATCAAAAGCAGATTTTGTCGTTAAGGCATTCCACACTTTATCAATTGAAACATCAAAAATTTCTACTATTTCTACAGGCTTTGCACTCATATTCTATTTTTTTATGATTTTGTTTAATTTACTAATTTTTTAATTATTATTTAAATTTAGCCCAAAATTTAATTGTTACATTTGCTATGTGTAAAATTTTTAAAATGAAATTTAATAAAACTTTTTTAAGTGTTTTAGGGTTATTTGCTGGTCTTTCGCTATATGCGCAACAAGAGGTTAGCCGTCCAAAACTAGTAGTTGGTATCGTTGTCGATCAAATGCGATGGGATTATTTATATCGTTACCAAGATAGATATTCTACAGGAGGTTTCAATCGTATGTTAAACGAAGGTTTTAGCAACGAAAATACCTATATTCCTTATATACCTACTTATACAGCTATCGGTCATAGCACTATTTATACAGGTTCTGTGCCTGCTATTCACGGAATTGCTGGGAACGATTTTATCATTCAAGCAACAGGACAAGAAATGTATTGTACGCAAGATGATGCTGTAAATGGGGTTGGAACTTCATCAAAAGCAGGAAAAATGTCTCCAAAAAACTTGTTAACTTCTACAGTTACTGATCAATTAAAATTATCAACAAATTTCCGTTCAAAAGTATATGGAGTTTCGTTAAAAGATCGTGGAGGAATATTACCTGCAGGTCATTTTGCTGATGCTGCTTTTTGGTTTGATGGAGAATCTGGTAACTGGGTTTCGAGTACATTTTATATGAATGAGTTGCCAAAATGGTTACAAAAATTCAACGATAAAAAAGTTCCTGAAAAATATTTAGACAAATGGAACACACTTTATCCGATTGATACTTATGTACAAAGTGAAAAAGATGGAAATCCATATCGCGAAAATTATAAAGGATTAGATAAAATGCAATTTCCTTATGATTTGAAAGCGTTGAAAAAAGAAAATGGTTTAGGTTTGATTCGCTCTACTCCTTTCGGAAATTCGTTAACAAAAGATATCGCGATTGAAATTATTGATAACGAAAAATTAGGTCAAAATGAGAAAGGAATTACAGATTTTTTAGCGGTTAGTTTCTCTTCTACTGATTATGTTGGACATCAATTTTCTCCAAATACAATCGAAGCCGAAGATACTTATTTGCGTTTAGATAAAGACTTGGAACAATTATTTAATCACTTAGACCAAAAAGTTGGAAAAGGGCAATATTTAGTTTTCTTAACTGCAGATCATGGTGGAGCTCATAATCCTAAATATTTCCAAGATAAAAAAGGTAATGCAGGATACTTTCCAACTGGAGAAGTAAAAAAAGCATTAAATGCTAAATTACAAGAGAAATTCAAATCTACTGATATTGTACGCTCATTGACAAATTATCAGGTTCATTTGAATTATCAAACGATCGAACAAAATAAATTAGACGAAGAAGATATCAAAGAAGAAATCGTAAAGTTTATGCAAAAAGTTGATGGTGTTTCTTTCGTAGCTGATATGGATAAAATTGGAGAAGCTTCTATTCCTGCGATTATCAAAGAACGAATGGTTAACGGTTACAATCGTAAACGTAGCGGTGCTATTACTTATATTTTAGAACCACAATGGTACGGCGGAAAACAAAATGCTGGAGGAACAACACACGGAACTTGGGGGGCTTACGATGCTCACATTCCATTTGTTTTGATGGGTTGGGGTATAAAACATGGTAAAAATAATAACCGTGTTTATATGACAGATATCGCACCTACAGTTGCCGCTTTGCTACATATAGAAGAGCCAAACGGAAATATTGGCGAACCAGTTTCTGAAGTAACAAATCCAAAATAATCTTATAAAAGATAATTCTAAAAACGCAACTTAATTAGTTGCGTTTTTTTTTGTTTCTATAATTATTATTTACTCTATTTCAATTGTTTAAATTTTATAATTAAAGAAATTAACGATTAACATCTATAACATTATTTTGATAAATAATAAGCTCATATTATTGATAATGAGAAAAATATAAATAAGAGGGGGTAATGAGGGATTTGTTTTAAGAGGAAAATCAGCATTTTTCGTTGATTTGTAATAGAAGATAATTATACAAAATCATGAGAAATTATAGAACGTTATAATATTCCAAAAACAACATTGTATAAATGGATAATTTTTAATATTCTGCACAATATTAGTAAAAGAGTATAATTTTCTCCAATTAAATTAATAACTTTAATATTCTAAATACATCATAATGAAAAAGACTTTTTTAAGTAAATTAACTTTGACATTATTTTCTACCAACCTATTTTTTTTATTATCTCCACAACTAGATGCTTGCACAAGAGTTGTCTATAAAGGTCCAGAAAATACTGTAATCACAGCTCGTTCTATGGATTGGAAAGATGAAATTGATGCAAATATTTGGGTTTTTCCTAGAGGTATAGATCGATCTGGCAACGTTGGAAATGCTTCGGAAAAATGGACTTCAAAATACGGAAGTGTAATTGCAAGTGCTTGGGACATTGCGACAACAGATGGCATGAACGAAAAAGGACTTGTTGCGAATGTTTTGTGGTTAGTAGAAAGCCAGTATCCTCAATTTAATCCAAAAGGAACAAAGCCAGGTGTTACAATTGCAGCTTGGGCACAATATGTTTTAGATAATTATGCTACAGTAAAAGAAGCTGTAGATGATTTGAGAAAAGAAAAATTTGTAATTGTTTCTGACTACATTCCAGGTACTCAAAAATTTACAACTTTACATCTTTCAATTTCTGATGCAAATGGAGACAATGCAATTTTCGAATATGTAAACGGGAAATTAAAAATACACCATGATCCTTCTTATACAGTAATGACAAATTCTCCAGTTTTTGATGAGCAATTAGCAATTAATCAATATTGGAAAGGGATTCCAGGAACAATTATGTTACCAGGAACTAACAGAGCTGCTGATCGTTATGTAAGAGCATCATATTACATTAATGCAATTCCGCAAACCGCTGATACTCGCACTTCTACTGCAAGTGTTTTTAGTGTTATCAGAAATGTATCGGTTCCGTTAGGAATTTCTTCAGAAGCAGAACCTAACATATCGTCTACAAGATGGAGATCAGTTTCTGATCATAAAAATCTTGTTTATTACTTTGAAACTACAAAAACTCCAAATACATTTTGGGTTGATTTAAAGAAAATTGATTTTGGTAAAAATGCAAAAACAAAACGATTAAGCGTAAGTAAAAATGAAACGTATGCTGGCGAAACTTCACAACTTTTTAGTGATACAAAACCATTTACATTTGTTGGAATTTAGATCGAAAAATTAATCAATATTTTTCTTGCAAATAGTTCTAAATCAACATTCAATATGATTGCCAATAACAAACATTTTATATCTGCCTTTTTATTATTAGGATCTATTGTTTATGCTCAAAAATCAAATGATACAATTGATATTTCGATAAGACCTTACACTAGTTTGAGAGGTCATCTTGCTGTGCATGATAAAGTAATGGAGCTACAAGAAAATGCCTCTCGTGCTGGAATTGAAATTAATCTAAAAAAAGGAAATATTGCATTTGTAGCTGGTATTGAACTCCAAATAAATATGTTCAAAGGTAACTCGTCGTTTAATGTTGATGGAAATTTAGATAGTGATCTTTTGACAATTGTTTCAGAACAAAAACAACAAGTTTTTGGTAATCGCTTGGGTTACTTAGGTATTGATTTGTCTAAATATGGTAAAATAACATTTGGTAAACAATGGAGTGTTTACCGTGATGTTACAGCTTATACAGATCGTTTTAATGTATTTGGAGGACGCGCTTCTGCAACTTTTACAGGTGGAACAGATGGTGGTTTGCTAGGAACAGGACGAGCAGATCAATCAATAATTTATAGAAATAAAATTAAAGCTTTTCAATTTGGTGCTCAAATCCAAACAAAAGGTGGAAATGATGATAAGATTATTGATGGTTTTGGTTTTTCAGCTCAATTAGAATTAAATCAAAATATTAGTATTGGAGCTGCATTTAACCGTGCTTTTATAGCTCAAAACTTAATTGATGATAATCATATCTTAGGTTTATCAGGACATCCAACTTTTTATTCAATTGGTTTAAAATATACGAGTAAACAATTTGATGTTAGTCTACTTGGAATTTTACAGCAAAATGGTGATTTTATACCTATTTCATATCAATCTGAAAATACAATTAATCCTTCATATGTTTTTGATGCAAAAGGTTTTGAGACAGCGTTGAAATATAAACTAAATAAATTTTCAATTTTAGGAGGTTATAATTTATATGTTCCTGAAACAAAGAAATCTGTAGAAAATATAATCATTGATAAAAATTTCAGACGAAGTGATTTCATTACAGGATTAGAATATTATCCGATGAAATATGTACAATTATATACAGAACAGCGTATCTCTTTTGGTAAAAATTATATTGGTAAAAAAGAACAAAGTGTTTTTACATTGGGAATGAAACTAGATTTATCTAGACAATTTAATAAGAAACTTAACCTATAATAAAACCACAACTAACTTAACTTTTCTCTCTATCATTTGAAATAATTAATAAAACGAAACTTAAAAAATTATGTTTAACTTTTTTCAAAAAAGCACATTTTTAATTCTATTAGCATCAAGTACGCAAACTTTTGCTCAAGACTCAATTCAGCCAGATGATTCTTGGCATTTCAAAGTAGAGCCAAATATGATGTTGCCTCATATGAAAGGAAAAGCGAGTGTTTCTCGACTTCCGAATGTACATGTAAGTCAATCCCCTTCAGACTTTTTTGAGCATTTGAAATTTGCTGGAATGTTAATTTTTGAAGCCGAAAACAAAGATTGGGTGATTACATCTGATATTATTTATGCTTCTTTAGCTGCAAATGTTAAAAAAGACCCTTTAGTTTTGGATGGTAAATTAACAGTAAAACAATTCTCTTTTGAAGCAGGTTTATTGAGAAAAATTACACCTTGGCTAGAAGCTGGTATTAGTATGAACCTTGTAAATATTAAATCTGGATTTGATATAAATCTAATCAATCCAGTTTCTTTAAAACCAATGCATTTAGATCGTAGTATTTCTAAAACTTGGGTAGATCCAATGTTAGTTGCAAGAACAAGAAGTTTACCAAACAAAAAGTTTTTGTATAATGTTTCTGGAGAAATTGGAGGATTTGGAATCGGCTCAAAATTAGCATGGCAATTAGAAGGATTGGCTGGTTATCAATTCTCTGATTTATTTTACGCAATGGCGGGCTATCAAATCATAAGTATGGACTACGAGAAAGGAAGTAACAATTCCAACTTTGTTTATGATATGGATATGTTTGGACCAATGATAAAAATTGGCTTTAACTTAAAATAATAACCTTAAAATAAATATATTATGAAAAAATTATTTGTATTATGTGCTTTTACAAGCATATTATTCACAGCTTGCGAAAAAAAGACTGAAAGTACTCCTGCCACTGAAAATAAATCATCACAAAAAATCGATGACTCCACTTCTCAATCTGCTTTAGATTGGGACGGAACTTATGAGGGCGTGATCCCTTGTGCTGATTGTGAAGGAATTAAAACAGAATTAACTTTAAATCAAGATAATACATATACCTTAACAGAGGAATATATCGACAAAAACCTAAAGGTTGAAAATCAAGGTAATATTACGTGGACTGATGATGGTAATTCAATTTCATTAAAAACAAAAGACGATGAATATAAACGTTATAAGGTTGGAGAGAATATTTTATTCCAATTAGATTTAGAAGGAAATGAAATTACTGGAGCTTTAGCACAAAATTATCAGTTAAAGAAAAAATAAATAAGATAGATAAGAAAACGTAACCAAAAATGGTTGCGTTTTTTTACTTTTATAAAAAATAAAACAGAAATGACTTTCAATTCACCAATCATATCAACACAAGAATTACATGATAATCTATATCTTAAAAATTTAATTATTTTAGATTGTACGATTGATAAAGTTGGACAATCAATAAAAGATCAAGAATTAAAATTAATTCCGAATTCTCTTTTCTTTGATTTGGAAGGAAAATTTTCTGATCATTCTTCGCAATTTCCTCATACATTTGTTGATGAAGAAACTTTTACAAAAGAAGCTCAAAATTTGGGCATTAATCAAGATTCTATCATCGTTTGTTATGATCGTTGGGGAGTTTATTCGAGTCCGAGAGTTTGGTGGATGTTCAAAGTAATGGGACACAATGAAATATATGTTTTAGATGGCGGATTACATGTTTGGATGGATAATAATTTTGTCACAACTTCTACTTATTTTCTACCTACTATAAAAGGTGACTTTATTGCTGACTTTCAATCGAATTGGTTTGCTGATACACAAGTTATGTTAAATGCAATAAATGATGATTCAAAAATGATTATAGATGCTCGATCAGAAGGGCGTTTCAAGGGGACTTCTCCTGAGCCAAGACAAGGTTTACGAAGCGGACATATTCCAGCTTCTAAGAATTTATTTTTTGAAAATGTTTTGGCTGATACATCATATAAATCAAAAGAAAAACTGAAAGCAATTTTCGAAAAATTGACAGATTCATCCAAAGAAAATATTTTTTCGTGCGGTTCTGGTGTTACAGCTTCCATCCTAGCCTTGGCTTCGACAATTGCAGGTTTTGATAAGGTAAAAGTTTATGATGGTTCTTGGTCTGAATGGGGCGCTGACGAAAATTTACCGATTGAAAGATAGTTTAAAACTATTTTGCATGATTTACAAATCCGAGTAAAAAACTCGGATTTGTAAATTTTAAGCTAAATGTTTTTATTTTTTGGTAAGAAAACTTCCGCCATCATACAGCGAGCGCTTCCTCCTCCTAATTTTTCAATCAAATCTATCTTAACAGGTAATATTGGATTATAAGCCTCAATTTTAGAAATTTGTTCTTGATTAAGCGAATTATAAGCCGTTTGTGACATCACCAAATATGATTGTCCTAAACCTCCAACTTGCAACATATTGCCAGCAAATTGATGCACTTGTGCTTCTGTAATTGCAATTATTTCTTTTCCAGCTTCTAATAAATACTCACAAACTGTTTTCTTTTCTTTTTTATCATCGATAGAATCCAAACAAATAATCGCATACTTATCTGCAATACACATCATTACATTTGTATGATAAATTGGTTTGCGTTCTCCATTTACAGTTTGATTCGCATGAAAAATAACTGGCGTATATTCTAATTCCTCACAAAATTCAATCAATAAATCTTCATCAGTTCGTTGAGAAATACATGCATAAGCCAATTCATGCTCGCGATCAAGAATAATACTTCCTGTTCCTTCCAGGAAAATTTCGTCTTCTTCTGCCGATGTAAAATCAATCACATCATCAATATGAAAACCTTTTTCTTCCAACAAACTCAATACATCTTCTTCACGACGCTCTTGTCTCCTATTTTTTGCAAACATAGGATATAACACAACATTTCCGTTATCATGAAAAGAAATCCAATTGTTTGGGAAGATTGAATCTGGCGTATGCGGTGAAGCAGTATCTTTGATCGTGATAACATTTACACCTTTTGAACGCAAAGCAGAAACCATTCCTTGAAATTCTTCTAACGCTTCTTTCTGAATATCTTCTTGAGAATCTGTTGTTTCTGTTTGGAAATAATTGTTAACAGCCGTTTCTGGATTGTAATAAAAAGCTGTTGGCTCAACCATCAAAATAGTTGACGTATATTGTTTTTGTTTCATGTTATTTTCTGATTAATGGCATTGTAGAACATCTTAGTAAACCTCCCATTTTAGAAACTTCGCGGTAATTAATTCGTTCCACTTTTATGTTCCATACATTTTCTAAATGATCATTTAAACGTATAAAATTTTTCTCAGAAACAACAACTTCAGGAGAAATTGAAAACACATTTGGATTCATCCAATACATTTCTTCTTTTGTTACTTCGAATAAATTTTCTTTTCCAAAAATATCGACAATTTGCTGATATTCATTCTCAAATAAAAAGCCATCTTTGTAAATAATTGCTTTGTCTTTCCCAACAGGATTGAAAGTGCAATCTAAATGTAAAATTCCTTCATATGGATTTTCATCATTCTTTTTCAATTCAAAATCCAATACTTTTTTATTCGGAAATTTAGCTTTGATATACTTTACAAACTCAACATTTGTACGTCCTGTTTTATAATTTTTGAAATCTGCTTGTTTGTACGTTCCAACAAAAATATAATCGTTATACAAAATCACATCGCCACCTTCTACATAAACTTCTTCTGGTAATGCATTGATTTTATTTCCTTTGAATTGACGTTTTATTTCGCGATACGCTTGCAATTCTTCTAAACGATCTGGAATAATATTCGAGATAAAGAATTCATCATCAATAACAAAACCGACATCTCGAGAGAAAACTTGATTGCAATCTTCGATCAATGTTGGACGTAAAACTTCAACATTATATTTCTTCAAAACTTGTTCAAATTCTGACATTTCCGCAATCAAATCTTCTTCTTTTGGATAATCATAATTCTTTACGGTTTCATAAGATTTGGCATCGAACGTCTGATCAAGTGTTGGATTAGCTCCGTTAGATTCTGCTCGACCCAAGACTACAGTTTGCAGTTGAGCCGTTTCATTCTGTACATTTAATCGCATAATTTATTGTAGTTTTTAATTTTATGTTCCAAAAAAAATCCCGCAATAGCGAGATTTAATTTTGTATAAATATACATTTTATTTTTGAATTCCTAAAGCTTTCAAACCATTTACTGTTGCAATATTTGAAAGTTGTTCCACATCATAAAAGTGACAAGACTCTAGCATTACTCTCAATTCTGTAAGTAAATGACCATCAGAAAAAGGTTTATAAATATCATTAATATTATCTGTTCCGAAGGCAACGTTAATTCCTCTTGGAATCATTTCATCAACTGGCGTTACCGAGTTGTGCGAAGGCGCCAAACGCTCTGTACGATTGTGATCTATCCAAGCAGTTGGACAAGAAACAATGTGCATATCTGCTTTTTTAATTAAATCATATAATTCGTAACGATATTTTCTTGGATGAGCCGCTACAGAAATTGAGTGAACCGCAGAAACTTTTCCTTGCATTCCGTGTTCAATCGTTTTCAAAGCTAATTGTTCCGTTTCTTTTTCTTCGTCTGTGTTAAATTGATCAACATGAACGTGAACCAATTTATTTTTTGCTTTTGCAGTTGATAATAAAATATCTAAATGCTCATCTTCTCGACCGAAATCTTTTGCAGGTAAACCTCCGATAATATCCACAAAATCAGAAGACATATCAAACCATTCGCGCGCTTTTGGATCGATAACTCCTTTCAGTACTTGATTTGCAAAACGCATTTCGATGTCTTTTCCGTAATTATCTTTTAAGCGTTGAGCAGCTTGTATACTACGATCTTCAATCACTTCATCCGCATCAATAAAAGAACCAATTGCTTGACAACCTTGCTCTAACATGAAATTAATCGCTTTTTCCATTCGGAAATAAATATCATCAACAGATGAATTACGTTTCATATCATCAACTAAATGCCATTTTTCTTTTAAGTAAGAATTTGATAATGCGAAAGTGTCCGAAGTCAATGAATAAGCTCTATCTAAGTGTGAATGCGTATTAACCCAACCTCCTTTTTCGTTGATTTTTTCAAGTACTTCTTCAATTGGATTATAGTTCTGTTTGTTCATCGTGAGTTTGTTTGTTTTCGGGATGTAAAATTAACAAGATTATTCAATAGAAATGAAGCGATATTATCAAAAAGATTTCTGTAACTTTGTGCCTTTGTTAGTAACATGAGCAAGCAAAAAAAATCCAACAATAGTTGGACTTTTTTGTTTGTTTATTTTTTTTAAGAAAAAGTTCTATTTTACCATCTGGATATTTTGAATTAGGCTTTGTAAATTTTAAATCATCTACTAAATCCATATTTACTGCAATAAAACTTGCATAATCAACATCTTTTCCGTCAATTGAATAACCTATTTTTAAATCTTTTTTTGGTTAAGAAATGATTAATTTAGAATTTTTAATTCCAGGAATTGTATCATTCAAAGTTTTAGATTGTGCAAAACTCAACAATGGAAGAAATAAAAAAGCTAATAGTAATTTTTTCATATCATTAATATTTGTTCCATAATTTCTCAAACTTTTATGTTATGATTCTTTCTCTTTTTTGGAAACAATATCAATTTTTCCGTTTGGATATTTTTTATCTGTTTTGATTACTGTAATATATTTAATTTCATCTGGACTCATTTTCGTAAAAATACTTTTATCAACTCTCTCTCCATCAATAAAAATTGCAGGTCTACTATTTTCATATTCAGAAATAGATATAGAACTTGGTACAATTCTATTTAAAACTTTTTCATTTGAATTTTCTTGTGCAAAACTCAACATTGGAAGAAATGCA
This sequence comes from Empedobacter sp. UBA5528, assembly GCF_002426075.1. Lineage (NCBI taxonomy): Bacteria > Pseudomonadati > Bacteroidota > Flavobacteriia > Flavobacteriales > Weeksellaceae > Empedobacter > Empedobacter sp. UBA5528. The sequence continues at coordinate 62,969 of NZ_DINY01000011.1, forward strand.
AAAGCTAATAATATTTTTTTCATAAATCGTTAATTTATATAAAGTTAATTAAATATTTTATAAAAACTAATTTTTGTATGTTCGTTTTACAGATTGAATTCCTTCAATATTTTTCATTTCCATCATGATTTTTTCTAATTCGGCTTTATTTTTAACTGAAACTGTAATCTTTCCATCAAAAATACCTGCATCCTCAGATAAATTAATACTATGCATGTTCAACGAGTTATTTTTTGAAATAACTAACGTAATATCACTCACCATTCCAGCTCGATCCAAACCTTGTAACTCAATCAACGCTTTAAATTCTTGTTGAGAAGAATCAATCCATTTCGCTTTTATAATTCTGTACGCATAATTTGCTTGTAACGAAACTGAGTTTGGACAATCTACCTTATGTACTTTTATTCCTTTTGAAACTGTGATAAAACCATATACTTTGTCACCCGGAATTGGATTACAACAACTCGCTAATTCATAATCTAAACGCTCTTCATCATTCCCAAAAACAAGACTATCTAATTTCGTTTTGTCGATAGAAATATTATCTTTTTTAGTTGTATTGAATGTTGATTTTCTGAAACGGTTAATCAATCCTGTGAAACCAGTATTTCGTTCTGCAAATTTACGTAAATCATTGTTGTCAATAATTCCCATTGCAACATTATAAAATACATCTTGACTCGAACTTAACTTAAAGTATTGCTGTAACTGATTAATCGTATTTTCACTAAAATCAACCTTTAAATGTCTTAATTTACGTTGAATAATTTCTTTTCCATCTTCTGCAACTTTACGTTTATCTGAGTTTAAAGAAGCTTTAATTTTACTTCTCGCTTTACTCGTTACAACATATTCTAACCACTCTAATTTTGGTTTTTGTTGTGTTGATGTAATGATTTCTACTTGATCACCACTTTGCAATTGATGCGACAGCGGATACAATTTTCCATTCACTTTTGCACCCAAACAATGGTCACCAACATTGGTGTGAATAGAGTAAGCAAAATCCAACGAACTCGCTCCTTTTGGTAACGAATGCAAGTCTCCTTTTGGCGTAAAAACATAAATCTCTTTGGAGTACAAATTGAACTTGAAATTATCCATAAACTCAATCGCATCCTTAGTATCTTCTTGCTCCAACATTTCACGAACTTGATGAATCCATTCATCAACTTTCGTTTCGTCGTCCGATATATTTTCTTTGTATTTATAATGTGCTGCGATACCCATTTCGGCAACTTCGTCCATTCTTTCGGAACGAATTTGTACTTCTACCCAAAGCGCTTGTGGTCCCATAACCGTTACGTGAAGCGATTCATAACCAGTAGTTTTGGGTTGAGAAATCCAGTCGCGCATACGTTTTGGATTTGGAATAAATAAATCCGTCACCAACGAATAAATTTTCCAAGCTAAGAATTTTTCATTCTTTTTATCTGAACGATAAATTACACGAATCGCAAACAAATCAAAAACTTCCTCGAAAGGAATTCCTTGATTAATCATTTTTCGATAAATTGAATTGATTGATTTTGAACGACCTTTGATCTCAAATTCTAAACCTTCGGCTTCAAGTTTTTCTGAAATAGTCTTACAGAAATCATCAATGTATTTTTTTCTTTCGGCTTCAGTTTCTGTTAATTTATGTTCAATATTAAAATATGCATCTGGTTTAGTGTATTTCAAACTCAAATCTTCTAGTTCAGATTTGATGTTATACAATCCCATTCTGTGAGCCAAAGGCGCATATATAAAAATAGTTTCGGATGCTATTTTTAACTGTTTATCCTCTCGCATACTTTCTAACGTACGCATATTGTGTAAACGATCGGCAATTTTGATCAAAATCACACGCACATCTTCAGATAAAGTCAGTAATAATTTTTTATAATTTTCAGATTGTATCGAAACATCTTGTTTATTTAAGACAGCAATTTTTGTTAATCCATCTATAATTTTTGCAATCTTTTTTCCAAAAAGTTTCTCAATATCTTCTAACGTATATTCAGTATCTTCTACTACATCATGCATTAAAGCCGCAGAAATTGATGTAGCACCAAGCCCAATTTCGTCAGCAACAATTTTGGCAACAGCAATCGGATGATAGATATATGGCTCGCCTGTTTTTCTACGCTGATCTTTATGCGCATCAACAGCCAAATCAAAAGCTTTACGAATCAGCTTTTTATCTTCATCTGATAAAGTGACATATGTATTTTGAAGCATCTCTTTATAACGTCTCGTTATCTCAATGTTCTCTCTCTCTAATTGTTCGTCTGTAATAACATGAGGCGTATCCATCTTTCTTATGTTTTTGTTGATTTAGAAAAAAGCTTTAATTCCCTTTATTTATCTGCTTTCTTCGAAGGATTAAATATACAATATTTTATTTTTTATTGACTATAATATTCAACTGATTTTATCACGTTTTTTAAGTCTTTATTTTTAATCAATCTAATTTATAACGTACTTTTTACACTATTAATTTAATAATAAAAGTTGATTAATATAATCTGATTTTATCAATTTACAATTATATACTACTTTTTATTGTATAGTTGATAAATAATTAACTGTCCTAAAACAAACATTTTAAACTTTATTATTAATTCTAAACATTTTTCTAACTTAACAAAACAAATAAAACACAGCACACACATAAATGGATTACAAAACTTTATACTCAAAAAGTATTGAAGAACCTGAACTTTTTTGGAAAGAAGAAGCGCAGAAATTAGCATGGTCAACTTACCCTGAACAAATCTTAAAACAAAATGAAAACGGATATTATTCGTGGTTTGTTGACGGAAAAATAAATATGAGCCGTTTGGCTTTGGAGGAAAATATAAAAGCTGGACGCGGAGAACAATTTGCTTTAATTTACGATTCTCCTGTTACAGAAGTTGTTCAAAAAATTACGTACAATCAGCTTTTAGAAAAAGTAAGTCGTTTTGCAGGAGGTCTTACATCCTTAGGATTATCAAAAGGTGATACAGCAATTATTTATATGCCTATGATTCCAGAAGCAATTGTTGCGATGCTTGCTTGTGCGAGAATTGGTGTAATACATTCTGTTGTTTTTGGAGGTTTTGCAGCGCCAGAATTAGCTATTCGTATTGATGATGCTCAACCTGATGTTATTATTTCTGCGTCTTATGGAGTAGAAATTAATCGTCAAATCAACTATAAACCATTGATTGATGAAGCAATTGAATTAACACTTTACAAACCAAAAAACATTGTCATTTTTGAACGTCCAAATCACACCGATGATTTATCAGCAGAAAACGTTCATACCTATGATGAAATGTATCAACATCAACCTATAGAACCTATCGAAGTTCCAAGTACACATCCATTATATATTTTGTATACTTCTGGAACAACTTCTACGCCAAAAGGTGTCGTACGCGATACAGGAGGTTATGCAACTGCACTAAATTCGACAATGAACTATTTTTATGATTTAGAACCAGGTGATACAATTCTTACTGCAAGTGATATTGGTTGGGTTGTTGGACATTCCTATATCGTTTATGCGCCGTTAATTTATGGTGTTACAACGGTTATTTATGAAGGAAAACCAATCAAAACTCCTGACGCTGGAGCTTTTTGGAGAATGGTTGAAGAACATAAAATCAAAAATGTTTTCACAGCTCCAACAGCAATTCGAGCAATTCGAAAAGAAGATCCAGAAGGAAAATTATTCCAAAAATACGATACGTCAAGTCTGAAACGTTTATTCTTAGCAGGAGAACGTTGTGATACATCTACTTATTATTGGTTAAAAGAAATTTCAAAATTACCCGTTATTGATCATTGGTGGCAGACAGAAAGCGGCTGGCCAATGTTAGGAATTTGTGTTGGAATCGAAAATATAATGCCTGAACCTGGCGCAGCTGGATTACCTGTTTTTGGGTATAATATAAAAATTGTAAATGAAGAAGGACAAGAAAATGATATACGAGAGGAAGGTTCTATCGTGATTCAGCTTCCACTTCCTCCTGGTTGTATGACAAGTTTATGGCGAAATGAACACCGATTTATAAAAGGTTATTTTCAACAATTTCCGAATCATTATTTAACTGGTGACGGAGGTTTTAGAGATGAAAATGGTTTTGTATTTATTACAGGTCGAACTGATGATATTATTAATGTCGCTGGTCATAGGTTAAGTACTGCAACAATGGAAGAATTGGTTTCTTCTCATCCTGATATTACAGAATGTGCGGTTGTGGGAATTAAAGATGAATTGAAAGGTCAAATTCCAATAGGTTTGATTGTTACAAAAGAAAACGCATCAAAATCGGAAGAAGAAATCGAAAAAGATTTGATTGCTTTATTACGCAAAGAAATTGGCGGAATTGCCTGTTTCAAAACATCTATAATAGTTAACAGACTACCAAAAACACGAAGCGGAAAAATATTACGCAAAACTTTATCTCAAATTGCAGACGGAACACCATTCACAATTCCATCTACAATTGATGATGCTACAGTTTTAGATGAATTAATTCACGAATTTTCAAGAAGAAACGTAGGTCTAGCCTTTGCGATTTCGTCAATATAATCCATTTTATTCATTCACTATTTCAAAAGCAGTAATTCCTACTATTACTGCTTTTTTTATTCATTTTTACATAAATTTGAATTAGAAATATCATTCAATGCCAAATCAATCCAAATCATTAGAAGATGTGCACGAAAGTGTTCAAATCAAAAAAGGAAAGTTTAGAAAAATCCTAAGTTTTTTTGGACCTGCCTACTTAATAAGCGTTGGTTACATGGATCCGGGAAACTGGGCAACCGATTTAGCAGGCGGCAGCCAATTTGGTTATACTTTGATTTGGGTTTTATTGATGAGTAACATAATGGCTTTGTTATTACAAAGTTTATGTACACGTTTGGGAATTGTTCGACGAAAAGATTTGGCGCAATGTAACCGAGAAACTTATCCGAAAGGAATGAATCTCATCTTGTATATTTTAGCCGAAATAGCTATTGCAGCTTGTGATTTAGCAGAAATTTTGGGAATGGCAATTGGTCTAAATTTACTTTTTGGAATAGATTTGATCTATGGTGTTTTAATCAGTTTCTTAGACACTTTTCTCCTACTTTATCTTCAAAAATTAGGCATGCGAAAAATGGAACTTTTCATTGTTGGTTTAATCACGATGATTGGTTTATGTTTTTTAACCGAAATGTTTTTAGCAAAACCAGATTTTGGAGAAGTTGCAAAAGGATTTATTCCATCTATTCCAAATAGCGCTGCATTGTATATCAGCATTGGTATTATCGGCGCAACTGTAATGCCGCATAATCTTTATTTACATTCTGCACTCGTCCAAACGCGGCAAATAAAACGCGATGATTTTTCAATCAAAAAAGCCCTCAAATATAACTTTTGGGATAGCGCAATTGCTCTGAATTTAGCCTTCTTTGTCAATGCTGCAATCTTAATTTTAGCTTCATCCGTATTCCATAAAAACGGCTATCACGATGTTGCAGAACTGAGCGATGCTTATAGATTATTGGGGACAACTTTAGGAACAGATTTGGCTCCAAAATTATTCGCAGTTGCTTTAATTTTAGCTGGACAAAGCTCTACAGTTACAGGAACTTTAGCTGGACAAATTGTGATGGAAGGATATTTACATCTACGTATTAATCCTGTTTTGAGAAGAATTTTGACACGATTATTAGCCGTAGTTCCAGCAGTTGTAGTCATTCTTATTTTTGGAGAAAAAGAAGTCGGTTCTTTACTAATTTTCAGTCAAGTTATCCTAAGTATGCAATTGGCTTTTGCGGTAATTCCGTTGATTCATTTTGTGAGTGATAAAGCGAAAATGGGGAATTTTGCAATCAATACAACAACCAAATTTTTTGCATGGACAATCGCTTTTATTATTTCATTTCTGAATGCGCAATTGGTGTATGAAGAAGTTAATAAATGGATGGCAAATAGTGAATCTTACACTTTAAATATTTTTCTTATAGCGTTAGAAATAGGACTTTTAGTTTTATTATTGCTGACATTTTTTATTCCAATTATGTTGAAGAAAAATGAAGAACATCAAAAGGAAATTCATGAACCATTTGAGAAGTTTACGTTAGAAGAAATTTCGAATCAACATTTCAAAAAGATTGTTGTTGCGTTAGATTTTTCGAAAACGGATAGAAAAGTGATTAATTATGCGACACAATTAGCTACTACAGAATCTACCATTATTTTGGTTCATATTGTCGAAAGTGCTTCTGCAAAATACACGGGAGAGCGTACGAATGATGAAGAATCTCTGTCAGATTTGAAACGTTTAGAACAATATGCAGAGATCATTCGACCTTTGTTTAATGAAACTAAAATCGAATTAGGTTACAATAATCGAATCAATTCAATTGCTGAAATTTGTAAACGAAATCAAGCAGATTTGTTGATTGTTGGTTCGCACGGACACCGAGGTTTTATGGATTTTATTTTTGGAGAAACGATTAATAAATTAAGGCATCGCGTTAATATTCCGGTCTTTATTGCAAAATAATAAAAAGCCATTCAGAATTTTTCTGAATGGCTTTTTGATTAGATTAAAATATAAAAATTATTTGATCGATAATAATTCAATCATTTCTTTATTTTCTTGTAAAATAGCATGATCTAAAGCAGTTTTACCATTATTATCTTTAATGTTTAAATCTGCACCAGCTTCGATTAGTTTTTTGGCAATTTCATTTTGACCAAATGTTACAGCAAAAATCAAAGCAGAAGCTCCATTAAAATTCACTTGATTAACATCAGCCTTATTCGCAATTAGTAAATTTACCATTTCAGGAAATCCTCTAAAGACGGCTCCCATCAACGCATTGTTTCCAGATAAATCTTGCGCATTAGGATTTGCTCCTTTTGATAATAATACTTTCGCAGCGTCTGAACTGTTATTATAAATCGCTAAAATTAAAGGTGTAAATCCACGTTGATTTGCTTCATTTACATGTTTTCCATTCGAAATTAATTCTTCTATTTGCTTCACATTATTTTCTCTCGCCGCACTAAACAAATCTTGTGCATAAATTGAAGAAAAACTGAATAGAAATAAGGCTAAAAATATATACTTTTTCATGATAATATTGATTTTATGAAAGTCATGGAGCCAAACTCAATCGACTCCAATCCAATAGAAATTATTTTGGTAAATATTGCTTTACATCGCTCATAGAAGTATTTGTAGCCTTCATCAAACGTGTTCCATATTCTGTATTTGCTTGGTAAAAATGTGCAATCATTTTATGAACAATTACTTTATTTTTAACCGAATTTAAAGCTCCAGATAAATTTTTGATTAAGTTATCTTGATCTTTTTTAGAGAATGATTTGTACAAATCTCCAGCTTGTACAAAGTTATTTTCTTTATCAATGACATGCTGAGTTGTTATAGCTCCTGCAGGAAAAACAGATTTTGAATACTTGAATTTTGCATTATCTACAACCTCAGGAAGATTAGTTGAAGGTTGATAATTTACATCACCTTTTTGCTCACGGATCGACATATAACCGTCTTGATTATATGTTTTTACACTATTTTTTGGTGCATTAACAGGAATTTGTTGGAAATTACCCGTTAAACGATGACGTTGTGTATCAGAATAGGAAAACAAACGACCTTGTAACAATTTATCTTCAGAAGCTTCAATTCCTGGAACCAACGTAGCTGGAGCAAATGCTGCTTGCTCAACTTGTTGAAAATAATTCGTTGGATTCTCATTCAATGTCATTGTTCCAACTTTAACTAACTTTACAACAGATTCTGGCCAAATTTTCGTTACATCAACAGGATTGAAATCTAATTTATCAAAATCTTCTCGTTTCAATAATTGAACATATAAATCCCATTTCGGAAAGTTTCCTTTGTCGATTTCATTACGTAAATCTAATGTTGCATGTTCTATTTCAGTCGATTGAATTTTATTCGCTTCTTCTTGTGTTAAATTTTTCGTTTCTTGTTGAGGAACCCATTTGTATTTCACATAAGTTACTTCACCTTTTGCATTTACCCATTTGTAAGCATGTACACCATTTCCTTCCATTTGACGAAAATTTGCAGGAATTCCATAATCTGAAAACAACCACGTTAACATATGCGTAGACTCTGGTAAATTAGAGAAAAAATCAAATACACGATTTGGATCAGATGCGCCATTTGTTACAGGAGATGGCCTGAAAGCATGCACCATATCTGGGAATTTGATCGCATCTCGAATAAAGAAAACAGGTAAATTGTTTCCAACTAAATCGTAATTTCCTAGTTCTGTGTAAAATTTAACAGCAAATCCACGTGGATCACGATAAGTTTCTGGCGAACCTTGTTGATGCGTTACAGTTGAAAAACGTACAAATAATGGTGTTTTTTTACCAGCTGTTGACAAGAAATCAGCCATTGTCACATCAGAAAAATCTTTATCAGCTACAAATTCTCCGAAAGCTCCAGCTCCACGCGCATGAACAACACGTTCTGGAATACGTTCGCGATCAAATGCTGCTAATTTTTCAATTAAATGAATGTCCTCCAACAAAACTTGTCCGTTATTTCCGATTGTTTTAGAATTTTGATTATCTCCAACTGGAGCGCCTGTGTTTGTTGTTAATTGTTGGGCAAATCCAATCGTAGAAAGGAATGCTAAACTTAATACTAAACTTCTTTTGATCATAATTATAGTTTTATTCTTTATTTATCATTTTAAGACAGAGCAAAACTAAATCTGTTATAATTATAAATCAAATCTATAAAATCTATTAGATATAATTAATTTTTATAATAATTATAACCCAATCCTTTACAAGGAAGAAAAAGGTGATATATTATTTCGCAATAAATGAATAAATAAAAATGATGAAGAATTTTAGAAATAAAAAAAAACCACTTATTTAGCGGTTTTGAGAGATATTATTTAATTTTTTCTAAATCGTTGAAAAGACATAGAAGGTTTAATTTTTATCGATTCATTAGCTATTAATACCATTAAATTCAAATGCTGATTGAACATCCATAGTGAATTTCCTTCAACCTCTACTCCTTGTGGAGTTCTGATAAGTTCTAAATTTGTGTACATCATAATCTATAATTTTTTGGTTGACGCTAATATTGTGTTAAAAATAATTTTTAATGTTAATTTCATTTAACACAACTGATAAAATTAAAAGTTTCTAATAAAATTCAGTATTTTGTATTTGTTTTTTAATAAACATAAATTATACCAAAAAATATACAAATGGTTTCCTTCATGTTAAATTTTAAGAAATTTGACTCCAACCAACTTTATCTTTATGATTTTCAATAAAATATTTTTTTGTTGGCTCATAAATCGAAGAAGAAAGTGTCGGATCTTGTGAAAGAATAGCTTCTACACATTTTCTTGCAGCATACAAAACTTCTTTGTCTTTCGCTAAATCAGCAATTTTAAGATTGAGAACTCCACTTTGTTGCGTTCCCATCATATCACCAGGACCACGCAATTCCAAGTCAACTTCTGCTACCTGAAAACCATCATTAGTTTCACACATTGTCTGAATTCTACGTTTCGAAACTTCATTCAATTTCCCTCCCGTCATCAAAATACAATACGATTGTTCCGCTCCACGACCTACGCGGCCACGAAGTTGATGCAATTGAGAAAGTCCAAAACGTTCAGAATTTTCAATAATCATCACCGACGCATTTGGGACATTAACACCTACTTCTATCACAGTTGTCGCCACCAAAATTTGAGTTTCATTATTTTTGAAACGATTCATTTCAAATTCTTTATCCGCAGGTTTTTGACGACCATGCACAATACTTATCGCATATTCTGACAACGGAAAAGCACGAGAAATACTCTCGTAACCATCCATCAAATCTTTCAATTCTAACTTTGCTGATTCTTCAATCAGTGGATAAACCACATAAATTTGACGACCTTTCGCAATCTCATCTTTCATAAATTTGAAAACGCTTAAACGATGCGCATCTGTTTTATGAAGTGTTTTGATAGGTTTTCGTCCTTTTGGCAATTCATCAATCACCGAAACATCCAAATCGCCATACATTGTCATCGAAAGTGTACGTGGAATTGGCGTGGCTGTCATCACTAAAATATGTGGTGGAAGTTTAGCTTTTCTCCAAAATTTAGCACGTTGAGCGACTCCAAAACGATGCTGTTCATCAATAATCGCTAATCCTAAATTCTGAAAAATCACATTATCTTCCAACAAAGCATGCGTCCCGATAATGATTTTAAGTTTTCCATTTTCAAGATTTTCTAAAATTGGTTGACGCTTTTTCTTTGTCACCGAACCCGTTAATAACTCAACCGAAACATCCAAACCATTCAATAATTCTGTAATACTTTCGTAATGTTGTTGCGCAAGAATTTCTGTTGGTGCAATTAAAGCTGCTTGAAAACCATTGTCGACAGCAATCAACATCGTTAATAATGCAACCATCGTTTTTCCAGAACCAACATCACCTTGCAACAAACGATTCATTTGCGCAGGTTGACGAAGATCAAAGCGAATTTCTTTCATCACTCTTTTCTGTGCATTTGTCAATTCAAAAGGTAAATATTCATTGTAAAATGTATTGAAATAATGACCAATTTCTGGGAAAGGATTACTTCTATTCTTTTGTTTATTGACTGCTTTTTGAGAGAGATTTGCAAGATTTAGAAAGAAAAATTCTTCAAATTTCAGACGACGAATTGCTGCATTTAATTCTGTTACATCTTTCGGAAAATGAATTGCTTTCAACGCGTCATTTCTTCCAACTAATTTATAATGATCGAGAACATTTAAAGGTAAATTCTCAGGAATATCAATATTTTCAGCAAAAAGATTCATCATCATTTTTTGAAGAACACGATTCGTAATTCCTTTTTTCGTCAACTTTTCAGTACTCGGATAAACAGGAAATAATCCAAGCGGAATATTTTTAGCGTCTTCAACTAATTCAATTTCAGGATGTGTAATACTAAAATTATTATTGAACACATTTGGTTTTCCGTAAATCACAACTTCTTTGAAAAGATCATTTCTTAATTTCTCCTTTTGCCAAGAAGAAACTTTAAACCAAACTAATTCTAAAGTTCCAGTTCCATCTTGAAATTTCCCAACTAAACGTTTTACTTTTCCTTGGTTAATTTCTTCTAAACTAACAATTTTACCTTTCAATTGTATTTCGGCTGCTGTTGATGAAATTTCTGAAATTTTATAGAATTTCGATTTATCAACATAACGAAAAGGAAAATGCTGTATCAAATCTTCGTATCTAAAAATTCTGAATTCACTTTGCAGTGTTTTAGCACGCTCAGGTCCAGCACCTTTTAAATATTCTATTGTTTTTTTTAATGGATTTTGATACATTTTTCTACTTTCGAAAGTCGCAATTTACCAAATTTTAACGATAAACAATGTCATCATTGTTACAAAATAAGCTCGTAGAATTGCTTTATATTTGTAACAAATTAGAATCAAATGAATTTAACAGAATACATCAACAAAGGTTTATCATACGAAGATTATATCACACGCGTTGAAGATGATTTGGAAAACGAAATCGAAAACGATGATCCGAAAGAATATGTACAATATTATGCTTTGGGATTGCAACGCATGAACAGAATTTTTAAAACATTCAGTTTAAATCCTGCTCAAGAAATACGCGTTAAATCAACTACAAATAATTTAAAATTATTAGTAATTACAGAAGGTTGGTGTGGAGATGCATCTCAAATTTTACCTGTTGTGGAGAAATTGGCAAATGCACTTCAAGTTTCGACGCATTATGTTTTACGTGATGAAAACATGGAGTTGATGGAAAAATACAAAACAAATGGTGCAGCTTCTATTCCGATTATTATTGGAGTGAATGATGAAAATGAAGAAGCTTTCCGTTTTGGTCCTCGTCCACAAGCTGGAATGGAAATGTTGGCGCGTTTCAAAAGTAATCCTGATACGTATTCAGCAGATGATTTTCACGAAGATTTACAAAAATATTACAACAATAATAAAGGTGAAGATATTGTAAATGAAATTTTAGATTTGATTGACGAAAACATCGGTAATTAATCATTTTTTTCTATTTGTTCAACTTGATATTTGTTCGCATCTTTGTGTAAGATTTTATTGAAAAAGAAAAATGAAAGGAAATAAGCAAATTATTTTTGCCATCGTTGTAGTTGTCGCTTTAGTCGCTATTATGTTTACGCCAATTGGTACATTTTTTAAAAGTAAAATGGAAGATAATAGCCACGTTGCTGGTTCTGATATAGAATTAACAGAAAGTGATTATGATATTGATTTAATTGGTCATAACGGCGCTGCGAATACAAACTTGATTGATTTCAAGAAAAGTGGTGAAGTTGTTTTCCTAAATTTTTGGGGAAGCTGGTGTCCTCCTTGTGTTGCAGAAATGCCAACAATTCAGAAATTGTATGAAGCAAAAGGACAAAAAGTAAAATTTGTATTGATTGCTATTCAGGATAAACCGACAGTTTTTAATCCTTTTTTGCAAAAAAATAATTATACAATGCCAGTTTATGAGCCAAATAGTCCAATTTCGAATAATATGTTACCAAAGGTTTTTCCAACAACTTATATCTTAAATAAAAAAGGTGAAGTTGTGTTGAAAGAAACAAAAACGAGAGATTGGAACGATAAAGAAATTAATGATTTATTAGATAAATTAATCGCTGAATAATTTCATTCAAAAAGATAAAAAACCGTTATTAAATGATTAATAACGGTTTTTTTTATATCTGTAATTTAATTTTCTCTCATCAATGCTAATTGCAATAAAGCAGTTGTTGTATTTTGATTACGTGTAGTAGCACTTACATTAAATAGATTTTCGAAAAAATTATTGGTCAATTTTGTTTTTCCGTAACCAGAAGGACAATACAAATAAACGACATCATCAGCAATAAAATATTGTTCATCTTCAGTTTTCGAATTTTCAACTTTTTCAGTATTTATTTCCTCAGGTTTATTGGCTAAAAATGTATAATGCAAAAACTCTTTATCGATGCTAAAATCCTTTAAGAATGGATTATTTTCGATGATGTTTTTTAATTTTTCGATGGTTAAAATCAAAATTGGAACTTCAAAAGATAAACTTTCTACAATTTTATCGTGAATTAAATCTCCAATTTCTTTGATATCAGTCAAATTTGTCGAAAAAACTGCATTTCCACTTTGCACGTAAGTGGTAACATTTTCCAGTCTAAGTTCCTCTAAAAGTTTGGTTAAAACATCCATTTTGATGATTTTTTTACCACTCACATTTATACCTCTCAGAATTGCAATAAAAGTATTCATAAAACTATCTCTATTTACGAGAAACTTTGTTTAAAATTATGAAAATAAATATAATAGAAATTTTAAAACAAATCCCTAATTGTTACGATAATTTTGATAAATTAGCATCATTCTGAATAATAAAAAAACTAATAAAACCTATGACTACAAACAGATTAGAAGCTTTTAGCGATGGCGTTCTTGCAATTATTATTACCATTATGGTTTTGGATCTGAAAGTTCCGCTTGGAGATGATATAATGAGTTTGAAACCTTATATCCCAAAATTTCTGAATTATTTGTTCAGTTTTATTTATGTTGGAATTTATTGGAACAATCATCATCATCTTTTTCAGGCGATTGAGAAAGTAAATGGCGGAATTTTATGGAGTAATTTGCACTTGCTTTTTTGGTTGTCTTTATTACCAGTTTCCACAGGTTGGATGGGCGAAAATTACGACTCAACTTTTCCAGTTGCTTTTTATGGATTTGTCTTATTTATGAGCAGTGTAGCATTTATGATTATTGAAAAAATCGCTGTAAAACAAGAAGGAAAAGAATCAATAATTGGGAAATCTGTGAGTAGAAGTTTTAAAGAAATTTCTTCGAGTATTGGTTATTTGGCTGGAATCGGAATTTCATTTGTAAAACCAGAAATTGGTATTGTCATTTATGCTTTAATTGCTTTACTATGGCTAATTCCAGATAGAAGAATTGAAAAATCGATGCGATAATTATTGATAATTTTCCACAGAATCAATTAATTTTTGAAGAAGATTAGATGTAGAATCTTCTTCAAAATTTTTAAAAGATTGTCCTAACCATAAATTAGTAAACGCTGTATTTTCGTTCAATTTAGAAGCATTTCTCAACGGATTTGTTAATTTATTTTGATAAGGATAAGGTAAAACAAACTCAGAGTTTTCAAATAAATGAATAAATTCATTCTCAATTCCTCGTGCATATCTTCCAGAAAAACTTTTCGTCAAGATAATTTCACTTTCCCTTACATTTTTTAATCGTTCTTTTTCGAAGGATTTTAAAGCACTTTCATTGGAACACAAAAACAAACTACCAATCTGAAAAGCATCTGCACCCAATTGTTTAGCAGCCAAAAGTGTTTTCGTATCATAAATTCCACCAGCAAAAATCAACGGCTTTTTTACAACATCCTTTACTTGCGAAAACAATGAAAAGCCACCAATTTGAGGCAAAATATCTGGATTAAATGTTCCACGATGCCCACCTGCTTCAATTCCTTGTACACAAATCACATCAATATTCGATTTTTCCAATTGTATCGCTTCTTCCAGCGTTGTACAAGTCCCTATTAATGTCACATGATGTTCTTTAAGACGATTAATAGAATTATCGTCAAAATTGCCAAAAGTAAAACTCAAGATTTTGCACTTTTCTTGTAAAATTACTTCTATTTGTTCCTTATAACCATTTGGTTTTACAGCTTCAATCTCAGGAAAAACGATATCAAAGTTTTGTAGACGCGCAAGCTCAATTAACTTATTTTTTGTTGCATTATACTTTTGCTTTAATTCTGGTGTGATTTCAGGAATATCGTTCGCAAAAATATTGATAGCAAAAGGTTTATTCGTTAATTTTTTGGTTTGATAAATTCGCTTCAATGAATTTTCTGCATCCAAATCAGCAATTGGCAAAGAACCTAAACAGTTACAATTACTTGCTGCAGCAACCATTTCTGATGTCGTTACTCCAAACATTGGCGCTTGAATAATCGGATATTTTACGCCAAATAATGCTGTTAGTTCATTTTGCCAAATCATCTTTTTTTACTTTAAATTTTCTTTCAATTTAGGCATAAAAACTTTTATCGCAGGAAGTAAATCCTCAAAAATTGGATTGTTTTTATTCTTCATAACCACTTCCAAAAACAACTTTAAACCTATTGCAAATTCTACTGATTGATTTTCATTTTCGAACGGATTTTTAGATTTTATCATTTCAATAATCTTAAAAATCTCATCATGATTCATAAAATCTAAAACGATTGGAGCCTGTAATGGTGCATCTTTGTCTAATAATTCGGTCTGTTCTAACGTTAATTTGTAGTGATTTCCTTTCTTTGTCATATATCTAATTTTTCCAAAAGTAACAGATTAGAATTATCAAAAATTAAAATGATTATTCGTTTAATTGATTGATTAAATCAATAATATTTATTCAAAAAAAGAGTCACATTTCTGCAACTCTCTTTTGTTATTTATCAACTCCTTGATTTACTTGCTTATGACGTTCATTCATTGCTTTCATTTCCGCCATAAATTCTTTGTCTGTCACAACTTTTCCCTTTGTTGGCAAAGTAATCACAATATCTTTATCTAAAATTTCGATTTCTTTCATTGTAAAAATAGCCTTGAACTCATCTTCTGACATTTCTGCTTTCACAATCAATCCTGGTAAATTTGCATAACGATAAGGACCATCTCTATAAGGTAAACTTGTTGTATACCACGCTATCACCTCTCTTCCTTCCTCATCTATTCCAACTGCTTTTGTCGCGTTATAACCTGCTATTTCTGTTTTTTCTTTTGTGATTTTCCATTGATAATCAAAGATTTTATCTTTAATCAAAAAGGTTTTCACGCCAAAATCTTTCACATTATAAAATTCATTTTTTTCATAATCTTTATATTGTGGATTTGCTTCTGCAGCAATAATCATCTGCACAATAGAATTGTCATTGGATTGATTATTATCAATTTTAATTTCAGGTTTGAAAGAAGACATTTTACCATTACTCTCCAATACAAATTTCACCGAAATTCCGCGATCTATTTCACTTTTGAAACTCGCTTGATACGCAGCAGGGATACTACTTTTGATCTTATCGAAATCTAAAATAAAATCTGTGTTGTAGATTACTTTTATGTTCTCCTTTTTAGTTTGTGCAAAAGAAATAATAGACGAAATAGTTGTAAAACATACCGAAAATATAAGTTTTTTCATGTTATAATAATTTATGGTTTTGTTATTCTCAAAAGTAAAGAAACAAAGGTAATGAATTTGTTAAATAAGGCACAATAAATCATATCAGATTCATAAAATATAATTTAAAAATTTAACAATTTCCTAAAATTGAGAATCAAATAAATTGAAAGAATAAATATTACTTTTAAAATATATTGACGACCAAAATTTATGAAATTACAAAAAGGAATTACAGGTTTTGACTCCACTCCTAATATACAACAGAAGATTTAGAGAAAATTCTGAAAAGAATTAAATATCCATTTACCAAGACAGAAGTTATTCTGAAAATGAATGATTCTTACCCGTTGTGCATATTAAATAATTTGAGTTTTTAGATTATTAATATTTCGATTAAAGTATGTTTTATTAATGTACTGAACCAAAGTAAGTGCAGTAGTTTTAGCTAAAATTCTGGTTTTAAACCCTTCGAAAGTCTTTGCATAATTTCGTCTAATCATAAACTGATCACATAGTTGAGAAAATAACGTTTCAATTCTTTTTCGATACT